>NZ_JAGVQR010000002.1 GCF_018275325.1 Nocardioides palaemonis
TGAGCACGGCACCGTCCGCGTCGACGACGGTCGCACCCGATGGGCAGGGTGCTGCCGCGGAGCACACGCCCCGGATGACGACTGCTGTGCTCCGCGCGGTCCTCACCCGATGAGCCGTTGACGTACGAGGAGCTCACGCCGTGGTGGCGCGACCGCGCGCTGCTGCTCCCCGGCGTTGGCCGGCCTGCTCCTCGCAGCCAGCCTGGTCGCCGGCTGGGTGGACGCCACTCGGTCGCAGGCAGTTCTCGAGTGGCGTCCCTGGCAGCCGGGGCATGGACCTTCGCCCGGGCGCCCCTGCGCAGGTTGCGCCGGGGTCGACTCGGCGTCGGGTTGCTGATGACCATCGCCGCGGTGGGCGCAGTGGCGCTCGGCCACATCGGTGAAGCCGCCGCCTTGGCGTTCCTGTTCTCGATCGCAGAGGCGCTAGAAGACCGCGCCATGGACCGCCGCCCAGCAGGGCCTGCGTGCCCTCCTGGCCCTCATCCCGGACCGCACCCGAGTGGAGCGCGACGGCCGCGAGGAGGTCGCGAAGCCTCCGACCTGCGCGTCGACGACGTCCTGGTCGTGGGCGCCGCGAGCGGGTATCGACCGACGGCGTGGTCCAGGACGGGTACTCGAGCCTCGACACCTCAGCCATTACCGGTGAGTCGATCCCCGTCGAGGTCGGGGCAGGCGACGAGGTCCGCTGCCGGATCGGTGAACGGCTCGGGCACGCCCGGATCCGGGCAACCGCCGCAGGGACGGACAACTCTCTGACCCAGATCGTGCGGCTCGTCGAGCAGGCCCCATGCCCGCAAGGGCGAGAGAGCCAGGCTCGCCGACCGGATCGCGCGCCCGCTGGTGCCCGAGTGCTGCTGCTCTCCGCGACCGTGGCGCTGCTCGGGCTCCTCACCGACGACCCGGGCCTGTGGCTCGAGCGCGCTCTGGTCGTTCTGGTCGCGGCATCACCGTGCGCCATGGCCATCGCGGTTCCCGTGACGGTGATCTCGGCCATCGGGTCGGCGAGCAAGCTCGGCGTGGTCATCAAGTCCGGGGCAGGCTTTCGAGCAGCTCGGCACCGTCCGTACGGTCGCGCTCGACAAGACCGGAACGCTGACTCGCAACCAGCCCGAGGTCGTCGAGGTCGCAACGACCAGTGGGTTCGACGAGGACACCGTGCTCGGCCACGCCGCCGCACTGGAAGCCACGAGCACCCCACCCGCTCGCCGACGCGGTCCGCGCGGCCTCCAGCGTGGCATTGAGCGCCTCTCAGGTGGACGAGCACGCCGGCCACGGGATCACCGGCACCGTCGATGGCCACGCCGTCCGGGTGGGCAGCCCGCGATGGATCGCGCCCGGCCCGCTGCAGCGGCGCGCGGATGAGATGGCCGCCCAGGGCATGAGCCTGGTGATCGTCGAGATCGACAGCAGCATCGCGGGCGCCATCGGCGTGCGTGACGAGCTGCGTCCCGAAGCCGCCGAGGCGGTCTCCATGCTGCACGATCGTGGCATCGGCGTCGTCATGCTCACCGGCGACAACGCCCGCACCGCGGGGGTCGTTGGCGCGTGAGGCCGGCATCGACGACATCCGTGCCGAGCAGCTGCCTGCCGACAAGGCGAACGAGATCACCCGGCGAGCCGAGCAGGCCCCGACCGCGATGATCGGCGACGGCATCAACGACGCACCCGCGCTCGCAGCTGCGACCGTCGGGATCGCCATGGGAGTGACCGGATCCGCCGCCGCGATCGAGTCGGCCGACGTCGCCTTCACCGGACACGACCTGCGCCAGATCGCCCGCGCATTCGACCATGCGCGGCGCGGCCGGCGGATCATGACCGGCAACATCGCACTCGCACTCGCCATCGTCGTCGTGCTCGTCCCCCTGTCGCTCGCCGGCACCCTGAGCCTGGCGCAGGTCGTGCTGGTCCATGAGCTCGCCGAGGTCCTCGTCATCGGCAACGGACTCCGCGCCGCGCGGCTCCGCCCCGGCGTCCGCGCTGACGCACGACCTCGTCCTACTTGCTCGACCTCGAGGCCGCGGTCCAGGGCATCCCATCGGCCGCGGCTTTCGCGTGCAGGGGTTCGTAGATGACTCGATACTGTCCAGCCCGCGCATCGACGAAGGCGTACTCGACGCCCTTGTACTCCCGCATAGTCAGTTCGGCGCGCACCCCGTTGCGTTCCACCGAGGCGAGCGCCCACCGAGCGCGGAAGTTGGGAGCATCGTCCTCAGCAAACCGTCGACCCTGTCGTCGACCCTCAGCTCGAAGTCGAGCGTGCCATTGCCCCAACGAAGGTGGTTGACGGTGGAGCCGCTCCGTCCTTCTGTCCACTCGAGCAGCTGTTGCGCCGACACCATCGGCACGTCGAGCTCACGTGCCACCCGCTCGAGCTCGACGTCGAAGTCCGTACTGAAGTCGAAGTGCGTGCCAAAGGCACCCACGAACCCCTCTGGTCCGCGCGCCCGGGTCACGAGCGCGCGCACGGCATCGGGTTGCCAACAAAGACCTCGTCCACGAGGTGCGTCTACTGTTAGTAGACGTCGACGAGTCCTCCCGCGAGGTCGCTGAAGCGAGAGGCAGGCCGGAGCCAGTCATGAAACCCGGCCTGCGCTGACCCCAAGCACCCGGCCAGTAGTAGTAGTTCATGTCCAGGCGGACACCCCCAGTCACGCTCGATGGCGGGCTGCGACGTCATCTGGCTCCACGCGATGCAGTGAAGCCGGCTCCCGGCCTGAGGCGGCAATCGGGGTAGGCCAGTCGGAAGCTCCGCAGGCTGCGCGGGAATGCCAGCCGCAACGAGCCCTCCGACCAGTTCTGGCAGTGAGTGGTGACATGAGCGCCGAGGTCGAACCCAGCGTCGCGCAGCTCGATGGAGTCCTCCCGACTGAGCCCGCTCTCGGGATAGAGCCACGACGTCGCTCGCGCGCACTCCCACGCATCGACGTCACAACCGCTCGGGTCGCCGGCCTGCAACCGTGCGAACGACGACGCGGTCCCCGAACCCGTGCCGTGGTCGTCGGCAGCCATCACCAGTACCGCCTCGGCGTCGTCCGGGAAGTACCAAACCGAGGGATGGGCGAGGCGTTGTTGGTCATCGTGCTCAGCAGGCTGGTCAGCAGCCTCATCTGCTCGTCGGCCTGAGGGACGTCGACCTCGTCGAGTCCACCCAATCATCGACACTTTCTCCCCCGAAGAACAGGTCGTTGGGCCGCACAGGAGGAATGCCATCGCGGTCCTGTCCCGCCCAACGCGGGTTGCCTTGCCGAGTGAGAACCACCGACTGAGCGAGGTCGAAGGTGAAGGCGGCGACGTTGCCTCCAGCAGAGCCGACGGACCTCATCGTCACCGCTACCGAGGATCGATCTTCCTTGGTCAGCCGAGCCACGACCTCCGTGTCGTCATCTTCTCGAATGACGCGTGCCGGCGCATGCACTGCGATGGGCGTCGAGGCCAACCCTCTTCCGGCGGTGCTGCTCCCGTCCGCCCACAGGCTGCCGTTCGTCACCGAGTCTCCCGTCGGGCTGTGACCCGCCAGGTCTGCGAGTTCCCCCTCGGGGCGCATGGTGATCAGCTGACCACCAGACTCCACCCAGCCCCGCAGCTGCGACATGGCCTCGCTGTCGGGGTTCCGGACAACAGAACGACGGCGTGACCGTCGAGAGCGGCGGCAGACAGGTCACGAAGATCCACCGAGGTGAAGGACGTGAGCCCTTCCGCCCGGAGCATCTCGGCGTAGAACTCGTCATATGGGTTGCGATTGTCCGTCACGAGAAGGACCGGTCCGCCGGGGCCGCTGCTCAATCGCGGCCGCGCCGCACCTCGAACGACCATGTGTAGGCGCTGGCCATGCTGGATGTCTCGATGCTCGCCTCATAGCGTCCTGGAGACAAACGCCCGGCTGGCTCCAGCGTCGCTGAGTGAGTCGGGACTCCACCGCGCTCCCGCCGGCACTGGATTGCCATCCACGTCGCGCAAGGTGAACGAGAGGAATCGACCGCATCACCCGCGTCACGGTCGAAGACGACGTCCAAGGTGATGCCGGCGGAATGTCCGCCGCCCCGTCGCGGGGAACTGAGCAACCACTGTCTGTATCGGCGCCGAGCCCCGTGCTGCGCTCCACACCACTGCGACAGCGACGAGCACCACCAGCGGGCGGCACCACGACAGCGCGACCTTGGTGCGCCCAGATCCTGAGATTGCCCCCACGGCGCGGAGCGTACGAGGCACCCATGGTCCGTTCCCTCCGTGCGGCCACGCCGTACCTAGCAAGGGTGAACCCTTTCCGTCTCGAGCAGGCTGTGAGGTTGGCCCGAGCTTCGCCGCGACCCCGGTTGCCCGCAGCAGGCCTGCTCCCGCGTCCCCCTTCCGGCGACGCCTCCGCACCGCCACGAACAAGCTCGCGATAGCCAGCGCCCCTGTGACGCGCGAGGGCCATGCCCCGACGCGCGTCGCCAAGGTCATCCCTGACGCGATCGGGACGTCGACCACCGTGGCGCCCGCGCGGGTATCCGGTAGACGTTCCAGTACCGACCCGTCGTACGACACGACCCCGGTGATCCCGTTCATCGAGGAAACGACGACCGACCGTCCCATCTCGACGGCTCGCACCCGGCTGATTGCCCACTGCTGCTCCTGTTGGGCGGTGCCGAGGAACATGGCGTTGCTCGTCTGCACGACCACGACGTCGGCACCCTGCCGTACCTGGTACCTGAGGACGTCGTCGTAGGCCACGTCGAAGCAGAGCGCGTTGGCGATCCGGAGGCCATCGGCATCCATCGGCGCCGCAGCAGGGCCAGGAGTCATGTCGCGGCCGATCTCCGCCACCCGTGACGACAATCGCTCGGCGAGCGGGCGCAACGGGACGTACTCGCCAAAGGGCACCAGATGCTGCTTGGTGTACCGAGCATCGGATCCGGCGCCGGACCACAGGATGGCCTGATTGAGCACACCGTTCCTGCCGCCGTCGACGATCGACCCGGCCAGGAGGGGGACGCCGGCCGCCCTGGCGGCACCGGCAAGCGCTGACCGCGCCCGCAGATCGCGCGCCGGGTCGACCGCTGTGGCATTCTCGGGCCACACCACCAGGTCGGGGGCTCGCCCGGAGGCTCTCCATCGAAGCGCGGCCGTGCGGGTCTCGGCCATCAGCGTGTCGGTGACCGCGCGGTGGTGGGACACCACATCGGTGCCGCCGCCTGGAACCTCGGCCTGGACCACGGCGATGCGGACCGACCGCTCACCGGCGCCCCCGGCCACCTGCCACCCGCCGGCACGACCTGCGAGATGAGCGGCGACGACAGCCGTAAGCCCTGCCACCGACAACGCGACGATCGTCGTCGGCGACACCGGCCGTGGGCCTTGGTGGCGCAGCGACCGGGCCAGCACCGCGAGCAGGGCGCCTCCGAGGGCGATCAGCACGCTCGTACCGGCGACACCGAGCGCGGCGAGCGATCCCACCCACGGTGTGTCGAGAGCAGTGAGGCCGAGGCGGCCCCACGGGAACCCGCCCCAGGGCCAGGCCGAACGGGCACTCTCGACTGCCGTCCAGGCGCAGGCCGTCCACACCGGCCACGCGCGCAACTCCTCCCTCAGTATCCGCGTGAGGACACCGAGCGCTCCGAACCACATGCTCTGGACCAGCGTCAAGGCGACCCATGCCGCCGGGGCGATCGACTCGGCGAGCCACCAGGACGTGACCCCGACGAACACCACACCGAACACCGCACCGCAGGGCGCACTGCGACGAGGGCCACTGCTCACCGACACGACGAACCCGGCGACCCCGACCGGCGCCAGCCACGAGACGGACCACGGCGCGAAGCACGCGCCCAGCACGAGACCTCCCGCCACTGCGGCGGTGACGGACTGCCGCCCCGTGAGCTCCACCCACACCTCCACGTATCTACTATGCAAGATAGTATGTCGCTGATGGACGCCGCTCAGGAGCAGGAGGCCCTCGGATCGGACGAAGCCGTTCGATCCACTCTCGTCGACCCTGGGCGCGGCGGTCCGTCGCGCCCGTCTGAGCTGTCCGCCTGGGCCCGATGGGTTTGGCGTCGCCTGACATCGATGCGCACCGCGGTCGTGTTGCTGGTCCTGCTCGCCCTGACCGCCGTTCCGGGCTCGCTGTTGCCGCAACGAGGCGTGTCCAGTGACCCATCGGCAGTGGCGAACTACTACCGCGCGCACCCGGATCTCGCGCCGTGGCTCGATCGCCTGTCGCTGTTCAACGTCTACAGCGCGCCGTGGTTCGCCGCGGTCTACGTCCTGCTCCTGGTGTCCATGACCGGGTGCGTCATTCCTCGCTCGGCGCAGCTGTGGCGGGACTACCGCGCCGAACCGCCCGCGGGGCCGCGTCGCCTTTCGCGGGAACAGCAGCACCGTCGCGGCTTCGTCGACGATCCGGACGCGACCCTCGACGCGGCCGTCCGGCATCTTCGCGACCACCGGTTCCGGGTCGTGCGGGTCGACGGAGAGGTGCGTGCCGAGAAGGGTCGTCTGCGCGAGCTCGGGAACCTCGCCTTCCACATCTCCCTGCTGGTCCTCCTCTTCGGCGTCGCCGGAGGCAAGCTGCTCGGCTACGAGGGTCGGGTCGCGCTGGTCGAAGGGACGACGTTCGCCAACGTCTCGTCCTCCTACGACGCGCTCACGCCGGGCCCGTGGACGGACCTCGACGGGCTCGAGCCGCTGGAGCTCACCCTCGACGACTTCACGGCGAAGTTCGAGACCGAGGGCGCACGCTTCGGTGAACCACGTGACTTCGAGGCGGCGGTCTCGTACAGCAGCGAGGCCGCAGGCGACGGGTCGTTCACGATCCGGCCGAACCGGCCCCTCGACATCGACGGAACCAAGTTCTTCCTCACCGGTCACGGCTACGCACCCGAGCTGACGGTGCGAGACGGCAACGGCGACGTCGCCGCGTCAGGACCCGCCATCTTCTTGCCCGTGGACCAGGCGTTCACCTCCGACGGCGTCGTGAAGGTCCCGGACGCACGCCCGACGTCGCTGGCCCTGCAGGGTTGTTCCTCCCCACCGGCGTGGATGGCCCTGACGGGATGGCGGTCTCGGCGTACCCGGGCGCAGCCAACCCGGTCGTCCAGCTGTCGGCCTACACCGGCGACCTGGGTCTCGACGACGGCACGCCGCAATCCGTGTACTCCCTGGACTTCAGTGACCTCGAGCGGGTGCTCGGCCCGGACGACAAGCCGTGGCGGGTGTCCCTCCTCCCGGGCGAGACCGTGCAACTGCCGAACGGGTTGGGGTCCGTGACCTTCGACGGGCTCTCGCGATTCGCCAACTTCCAGGTGGCCCGCGACCCCGGCAAGGAGATCTCCCTGGTGGCAGCGATCCTGCTGATGCTCGGGCTCACCACGTCGCTGGCCGTGCCCCGGCGTCGAGTGTGGGTCCGCCGCGGTACGGACGGGACCGTCGAGCTCGCCGGCCGCTCCCTGTCCCGTCGACCCGCGCCACCCGACGAGCTCGACGACCTCGCGGCCGCCATCGGGTTGAAGCCACTGCATGCCGAACAGCGACGAATGGAGTCACAGTGATGTACGTCGACTCGGCCCGGTGGTCCGACACACTCGTGACCACCGCGCTGGCCATCTTCTCGCTCGCCCTCGTGGCATATGCGCTGACGGCAGCGCTGACGCGCGCCCGGGCCGGTCGCGCGAGGCTGGATCCGGCCGTCGTTGGCCCCGCCGGCGCGGTCCAGCCGTCCGATGGCCCACTGCTGAACGAGCACCGGGCAGGTGCCGTCAGCCGCAGCGCCACCGCACTGATGGTGCTGGGCACGGTGTCACTGTCCCTTGCTGTCGTGGCCCGGGGGCTGGCGGCCGGACGCGCGCCCTGGGGCAACATGTACGAGTTCGGGCTGACCGGAGCCGCTTCCGTCGCCGTGGCATTTCTCGTCCTCAGCCGCGGGCGGGCGATCAGCAGCCTCGCACCTTGGACGGTCGCGATCGTCCTGGTGTTGCTCGGCGTCTCGGTCACGTCGCTCTACACACCCGTGGACGACCTCGTCCCCGTCCTGAACTCACGATGGCTCGTCGTCCACGTCGCGGCCGCGATCATCGCCGGTGGACTGTTCACGATCGGCGCAGTGGCGACCGTTGCCCATCTGGTGCGGCAGTGGCGCAACAAGGGCGACGCGCCAGCCGACGACCAGCTCTCGGAGCTCGCGCACACCGTGCACCTCGTGGCGTTCCCCATCTGGACGTTCGCCGTCATCGCCGGCGCCGTGTGGGCAGAGAACGCCTGGGGTCGCTACTGGGGCTGGGACCCGAAGGAGACCTGGGCGTTCATCACCTGGGTGTTCTACGCCGCTCACCTGCACGCCCTGTCGACCGTCGGTTGGCGGCGTCGGGCCGGCCTCCTCGCGGTCGCGGGCTTCCTGGCGTTCCTCTTCAACTTCTTCGGGGTCAACATCTGGATCCCGGGCCTCCACTCGTACGCAGGAGTTTGACGACATGAGCAATGGCCTCTCCACCCTCATCGTGGGCTTGGTCGCCACCATCGGCACCCTCGCGGTGCTCTACCTCCTGGCCAGGGCCAAGTGGTGAGCAACGCGATGAGGATTCGACGTTCTGCCGTGCTCCGTGCCGCGGGAATCCTGGCGGCCGCCGGCCTCGGCGTGCTCGTGTCGGCGACCCCGTCGGGTGCGCATACCGACTTCATCGGGGCAGACCCACACGACGGAGCCAACCTCCACGAGCTGCCTCGCGAGGTACGACTGGAGTTCTCCGAGCAGATGGATCCCGGGCTGAGCTCGGTGAGCGTGCGGGGCGGGGCAGGAACCGGCGTGAATGTCGACGTCGCGACCGGGGAGAAGCCCACCGAGCTGGTGGCGACGCTGCCGGCATCGCTGGCCCCGGAGAGTGGGACCACCACCGAGTGGACCATCTCGTTCCGCGTCGTGTCCCGCGACGGACATCCCGTGGCCGGCACCACGACCTTCACCCTGCGAACTCCCGTGTCCGCGACGCAGGACCCTGATCCGTCCGACGAAGAATCCGAATCCTCGTCCACCTCCCCGGACAGCTCGACTTCCGAGCCTGCAGGACAACCCAGCGAGGCAGGTCAGACCGACCGAGCCCAGCGCGACGACAGGAACCTGTGGCTGCCCCTCACCATCGGTGGCGGCGTGCTGATCATGCTCCTGCTGGCCGTGGCCACGACGATGCGACTCGTCGGCCGGGATCGAGAGGCGTGAGTCGTCCGGCGCGCGCCCAGGGCGTCGCCGTGGCTGTGACGGCACCTGCGCTCATGGTCTTCACTGCGCTGGTGGCGATCGGCCTGACCGGCGGCCTCAGTCCCCTGGGCATCGAGGGACTGCCAGATCCGGGGGACCTCACGCGCGTGGGGCTGCCCACGGTGCAGGTGCTGCGCGACCTCGCCGCCATGATCACCGTCGGGGTGCTGGTCATCACCGTGACCTGTGTCGG
Source organism: Nocardioides palaemonis (assembly GCF_018275325.1). Lineage (NCBI taxonomy): Bacteria > Bacillati > Actinomycetota > Actinomycetes > Propionibacteriales > Nocardioidaceae > Nocardioides > Nocardioides palaemonis. The sequence goes on from NZ_JAGVQR010000002.1 coordinate 9,423, forward strand.
TCCCGGCACTGGCGTCGAACCGCGGGCCCTCGGCGCGACCCGCGCGCGATTGGTGGCGTACGCCCAGCTGGGTGCGACCGTCTGGTCGCTGAGCAGCCTGGCCCTGGTCGCGTTCGTCTACTCCGATGCGTCCGGCACTCCGGTTGGCGCGCCGGGGTTCATGACCGAGGCGGCGTTCTTCGCGCTCGAGTACGAGCTCGGCCAGTACGGGCTGTGGAGCGCCGCCCTGGCGGCTGCCGTTGCGGTGGGGTGCGTGATCTCTACCCGACTCGGAGGCGCGGGCATCACGACGGTCATGGCGCTGGTGGCGTTGTGGCCCATCGCGCTCACGGGACATGCGGCGGGCACCCTCAACCACGACGAGGCCGTCAACCTCCAACTGTTCCACCTCGTCGGCATCAGCGTCTGGCTCGGCGGACTGGTCGGCGTGATTCTGGTACGACGCCTGGGCGGGACCTGCTTGTCGCTACGGCCCGTCGGTACTCCACCCTCGCCGGTTGGTGCCTCGTGCTCGTGACCCTGTCGGGGTCTACGGCGCGTGGCTCCGGCTGCCGTCGGTCGCCTCCGTGATGTCGCCCTACGGAATCGTTCTCGGACTCAAGCTCCTCGCGGTCCTGGCGTTGGCCGTCGCCGGCTGGTGGCACCGGCGGCGCACCTTGGGCGCCTTGGCCGCCGGAGCGCCTCGCGCCTTCGCCAGGTTGATCACCGCCGAGATCGCAGTCCTGCTTGGAGCCGCCGGACTGGGTGTCGCCCTCAGCCGTACCGCACCTCCGGCGGGTCCCGCGACACCGCTCACCAACGCCGAGTCCTTGCTGGGCAGCCCGATGCCGGCACCGCTCGACGCCGGTCGGTGGATCGGGACCTGGTCGCTGGACACGCTCTTCCTGCCCCTCGCGCTCGCCGGCGCGATCGGATACCTGTGGGGCGTCGTACGACTGAGGAAGCGCAACGACACGTGGCCCTGGCTGCGGACCGTGTCGTGGTTGATCGGGTGCGCACTGTTCATCTGGGCCACCAACGGCGCCCCCGGCGTCTACGGACGCGTCCTGTTCAGCATGCACATGGTTCAGCACATGACCATCGCCACCGCGGTCCCGGTGTTCCTGGTCCTGGGGACCCCGATCACTCTCGCCCTTCGTGTCCTTCGTCGCCGCGAGGACGGCTCGCGCGGCCCCCGCGAGTGGCTGCTGGCCGCGAGCCGCTCCCTGCTCGTGCACGTCCTGGGCCATCCTGTGGTCGCGGCCGGCATGTTCGTGGTGAGCATGATCGCCTTCTACTACACCTCCGCCTTCGCGGCTTCCCTCGAGTCGCACACGGGTCACGTCCTCATGACGTTCCACTTCCTGTTGACCGGCTACCTGTTTGCCGAGGCCGTGGTGGGTTCCGACCCGGCCCTGAGCCGGCCTCCGTTCCCCATGCGGGTCCTGCTCGTGATGGTGACGTTCGGGTTTCACGCACTGTTCGCTGTCAGCATGATGGCCAGCACGACGGTGTTCGCGGCCGACTGGTTCAGCGCGCTCGGGCGCACCTGGGGAAGCTCGCTCCTCGACGACCAGTACGTGGGTGCCCAGATCGGGTGGCTCATGGGCGAATACCCGATCCTCATCATGGCCGCGGCGCTCGTGACGAGCTGGGTCAGGGCCGACCAGCGCGAGCGCCGGCGATTCGACCGACGCGAGGCTCGCGACGACGACCGCGAGCTGCAGGCGTACAACGCCTATCTCGGCCGCCTGCGCGACGCCGGCCTGACACATCGGCCGGCGCCTCCTACGATGGAGCCTCGTAGGTCACGTCGTCCCGAGAAGGAGCACCACGAGTGAGGCAGCTGGGTCAGCTAGAAGCCGCCGTCATGCAGCACCTCTGGAGTGCGGGTGAGCCCGTGTCCGTGCGCGCGATGCTCGAGACGCTGACGCAGGGGCGGCCTCTGGCCTACACGACCGTGATGACGGTCATGGACAACCTGCACTCCAAGGGCCTCGTGGCACGCGAGAAGGAGGGGAAGGCGTATCTCTACACACCGACCTCCACACGCGAGGAGCACACCGCCGAAGTGCTCCAGGAGGTGCTCGCCGACTCCGACGACCGGACCGCGGCACTGATGCACCTCGTCGGGAAGATGGATCCGAGCGAGGCTGCCGAGCTGCTGGCGGCACTGTCCGATCGGGCAGACGGGGCATCATGATCGCCGCGTTGCTCCTGCTGGCCTTCGCGGTCGCGGTCTCGGCGGTCGGTCGCGCGGCGCTCTGCCACCCGTGGACCCTGCGGACACCACGCCTCGCCATCATCGGGTGGCAGGCGCTCTCGACCTCCGTCGTCACGTCGATGCTCCTGGCTGCGGTCGCACTCGCGCTGCCGTTCCTGCCCCTGCGCTTCTCGCTCGCCAGCGTGCTCGGTGCCCACACCATCACCGTCGTGGAGCACTACGAGACACCACTCGGCAGCGCACCCGGGGTGCTCGGACTGCTCCTGGTGGCGGTCCTGGCCGGAATGCTCATGACGACCACGGCCCGCAACTTCCTCCGCACCCGTCGCGTCCGTCGTGCACAGCTCGACTCGTTGCAGCTGGTCGGCGCGGCGCACCCCGACGGCTTCACCGTGATCGAGCACGACGTACCCGTCGCCTACTGCCTGCCGGGCCGGTCCGCGACCGTCGTGCTGTCCTCGGCTGCGATCGCGCTCCTCGACGACCGTGAACGCGACCTGGTCCTCGGGCACGAGCGCAGGCACCTCCGCGCTCGACACGACCTGGCCCTCGCCTACTCGGGTGCGCTGCACCGCACGTTCCCGTGGGTGCCCCTGTTCGCCACCGCGCACCGGGAGATCTCGGTCCTGCTGGAGATGGCCGCCGACGACTCGGCGACGACGCCCGCCGACCGACGAGCGCTGGCCCGCGCCATCGTCGCCCTCGGGACGGGCATCCGGCCGGAGACCGCCCTGGCGGCGAGCGACACAGCGGCAGTGGCACGCGTACGACGCCTCACGTCGACGGCGCCGGACACGTCCCTGAGATCGCGAGCCCTCGCCGGGGCGGCTGTGGTCTTCGTCCTGTCGGCGCCCGTCGGACTGGCCCTCGCCCCGGCCGCCGAGGCTGCCGCACGGGACTGCTGCTCGGTCTCCGAGCTGGCCCCGGACCAATAGTCGTCCACGGTCCTCGGCGCTGCGTTCAGCCTTCGGCCCCGTCCGACGCATCTCGCACGAGGCTGACCAGCGTCGAGGCGTCGACCTGACCGACGACCCGGGCGGCCACAGCGCCGTCGCGATCCACGATCACCGTGGAGGGCACAGCAGCAGCGGTCAGCACCCCACGGAACGCCAGGATGGTGCGAGCGCTGTCTGCTGGGCGGACGCTCGGGTACGGGATGTCAAAGGCACGCTCGAACGCGCGAGCGGCGTCGGGGCTGTCGCGGACGTTGATGCCGAAGAACTGCGCTCGTCCCTTCAGGCGCCGGGCGGCATCCACGAGCTCGGGCGCCTCAGCACGGCACGGACCACACCAGGAGCCCCAGACGTTCAGCACCGTGACCGTGCCGAGCAGGTCACCGTCGCTCAGGCTCGAGCCGTCGAGGAGGGTGGCCTCGAACGAGGACACCGACGGCCGGTCACCGGGCGCGTACTGCTGGACGACGTCGCGCGTGGCGCCAGAGCCCGTCGAGCCCTCGGCACCGCCGAGGCTTGGGCGTCCCATCACCAGCCATGCCACGATCCCGGTGACGACGACTGTCGCGACGAAGACTAGACCGTTCTTCCGTCTCGGGTTCACAGCGGCGCCTGCAAGCTGACCACCAGCACCTGCAGGGCCGCAACACCCCGGGACCACAGACCCGAAGCCTGGAGCAGGCCGATCACGATGAGCAGTGCCCCTCCCCCGCGGGTGATCCACGACGAGCGACGACCGACCCAAGCGAAGACACGGGTCGCGCGGGAGATCGACATCGCCGCCACGATGAACGGGATCCCCAGCCCGACTGCGTAGAAAAGCGACAAGAACGCCCCGCGCCCAGCCGTCGCCGTGGTCGTGGCCAAGGTCAGCACGGCCGCCAGTGCCGGACCGACGCACGGCGTCCATCCGACTCCGAACACGGCGCCGAGCAGCGGGGCACCGGCCAGTCCGATGCGAGGCGTGACCCGCGGGCGGATCGTCCGCCCCAGGACGGGAAGCCGCCCGGCGACTCCCGTGAACAGGATGCCGAGGCAGATGGTCAGCACACCTGCCGCCCGCACGATGGTGTCCTGGTGGACGGCGAGCCGAGCCCCGAGCGACCCGAAGGCCATCCCATAGCTGGTGAACACGACTGCGAACCCAGCGACGAAGAGGACGGCGCCCGTGACCGTGCGGGACCTCCGCGCACGCGGGCCGCCGGCCAACTCCCGGGCAACCTCGGAGTCGGCTCCGGCCATGCCGGCGACGTACGACAGGTATCCGGGCACGAGAGGTAGCGAGCACGGCGTGAAGAACGAGAGCAACCCCGCGAGCAGCGCGATCGGGAGCGCTGCCAGCATCGACCCGTCGAGGATGGCGCCCTGTGCCCCTCCCATCACAGCAGGGTGGACCAGTAGGACCAGAAGCGCTCGCCGATCAGCACGAGCAGCAGCAGGAACGGCACGAGGAGCAGGGGCGCGTGCCACTCCCGCACGATCGCCACGCCCCTGCTCGTTCGTGCCCTCTCGCCGAATGCTCCGGCGGACAGGTTGCGGAGGGTGACGTACCAGAAGGTCGGGATCACGACCGCCCACACGACCATGCAGTAAGGGCACAACGCACCGATGCGATAGACGCTCTGGAACGCCAGCCAGGCCACGAGAACGAGACCCGCCGTCACGCCGGCCTGCAGGCCGAGCCAGTACCAGCGAGCGAGCCGACCACCGGCAAGGATCACCATCCCGGTCGTCACGACGACCGGGAACGCAGCCACCCCGATGACCGGGTTCGGGAAGCCCAGCAGCGACGCCTGAGCCGTCTCCATGACCGAACCGCAGCTGAGCACCGGGTTGATGCTGCAGGTGGGAACGTAGTCACTGTTCTGCGCGAGCTTGATGCGCTCGATCAGCAGGACTGCCGCAGCCAGCAGGCCTACCAGTCCGCCGCCCACCAGACCCCAGGCGAGCCGCCGATCGTGGTTCACCCCGCCAGGGCTTCGTCGAGGGCCGTGGAGAAGTCGTCGGCCGTCTGCGGCTGGAACAGCTCGCCGTCGATGTAGAAGGTCGGCGTGCCCGCCACCCCGAGCGACTCGCCGTCCGCCACGTCCTTGGCGATCCGCTCCTCGATCTCCTGCGAGGCGTAGTCGGCGTCGTACTGCTCCATGTCCAGTCCGATCTCCTCGGCGTACCCGCGGAACCGGTCGTCCATCGGCTCCTGCGACTCACCCCACTCAGCCTGCGTCTCGTACATCCGGTTGTACATCGCCTCGAGCTCACCCTGCCGCGCGGCGGACTCCACGGCCTTCGCTGCGCGACCCGAGTTGAAGTGACCGGGCAGTGGGAAGTAGCGGATCACGAAGGTCACCTCGCCGGCGTACGTGTCGCGGAGGTCCTCGACGATCGGGTACGCAGCACCGCACGCCTCGCACTCGAAGTCGAGGAACTCCACCATCGTGACGCCGCTCGATCCCGGCTCGCCCAGGACTCGGCTGTCCTCACGCACGATGGCGCCGTCGGCGATGGCGGCCTCGAGCTCTGCTGCGGCCGGTCCGTCGTCGCCCTGCAACCGGTCAGTGAGGAGGACACCCCCGATGGCCAGGACCACGATCACCGCCACGGCCAGTGCCGCCTTGCTCTGCTGTCGCACGCTCTCTCCTCACGTCTACTAAGAACGATAGTAGCAACGCTGCGGAAGCCCGGACGCACCCTCTACTTCTACTATCCCTGATAGTAAAGGTCGCGTCACCGGGTGGACACCTTCTGTCCCCCGCGCGGACGTCGGCTCCCGGGAGCGTCGGCGCCACCTTCAGACGAGAGGACCCCGACGTGAAGCGTCGTTCCCTTCCTGCCCTGGCTGCCGGCACCGCTGCCGTGCTCGCCGTGGGTATTGCCGCCGCCAACGCGGTTCCCATCGGCTTCGGCGAAGACCGCTCCGCGGAGCTGGCCAAGCAGATCGACCCCTCCAAGCCCAAGAACGTCATCCTCATCATCGGCGACGGCATGGACGACTCCATGATCACCGCCGCACGCAACTACGACCTCGGGGCCAACGGCCGGTTCGCGGGCCTGGACAACCTTGCCTTCACGGGCGCCATGACGACCCACGGCCTGAAGGCGGGCACCGCGCCCGACTACCCGATCGCCTACGTCTCCGACTCCGCGCCGACCGCCTCGGGCTGGTCCAGCGGCAAGAAGACGATCGACAGCCGGATCTCCCAGGGTCCGAGTGAGGCCCTCAACATCGCTGGTGAGGACTACAAGACCGTTCTCGAGTACTTCAAGGAGGCCGGCAAGCCCGTCGGGAACGTCTCCACCGCCGCCCTGACCGACGCCACCCCCGGCGCCGCCGGAGCGCACATCAACGCACGCGCCTGCCAGGGCCCGCGGAACATGGACGCCACCGGCGCCAACAACTGCACCCCGACGAAGAAGTCCGAGGGCGGCAAGGGCTCGATCGCCGAGCAGCTCGTCGACAACGAGATCGACGTGCTCATCGGCGGCGGATACGACCGGTTCGCCCAGGCCACCGACGCAGGCCCGTCGGTCATCGACTACGCCACCGCGACCTACGGCTACGACCTGGTGCGAACGGCTGGCGAGCTCGACGCCGTGACCTCGATCGACGACGGTCCTGTTCTCGGCCTCTTCGCACCCGAGAACATGACGCCGATGTACCAGCCCTTCCTCGCCACCGCTGCCGGCTCCGGCGGAGCGAACACCACGTGCCAGGCCTCGGACCGAGGAACCCAGCCTGACCTCTCCTCGATGACCAAGAAGGCCATCGAGCTGCTGGACAACGATGACGGGTTCTTCCTCCAGACCGAGAGCGCGATGATCGACAAGCAAGAGCACGCGATCGACATCTGCGGTGCGATCGGCGACCTCGTCGAGCTCAACGAGACCGTGGAGGTGGCCCTTGAGTACCAGGCCGAGAACCCGGACACCCTGATCATCGTCACCGGCGACCACGCACACTCCACGCAGATCGTGGGAGGCGCCGGCCAGGGCACCCAGACCGCAACCGTGCGTACGGCCGACGGTGACCCGATGACGGTCGCCTACTCGACCGGTGTTGGCGGCTCGAACCACACCGGCGCGCAGATCCGCGTCGCGGCGTCGGGTCCGCAGGCAGCCAACGTGACCGGGGTGATCGACCAGACCGATCTGTTCAACACGATGATGGGCCGCACGCCGAGCACCTTGCCGACCGACCCGGCACCGACCGTGACGGTCACGGCCACGCCGACGCAGAGTCCCACCCCCACGCCGACTCCGCAGCCGACGTCGACCCCCGCGCCGCAGCCGAGCAGCAAGCCTGCCGTCCAGGTCGCGGCACCGAAGACCGTCGCCCGCGGCGAGCGCGCGTGGATCGCCGTTGCGGCAGGCGACGCCGACACGGTCAAGGTCGTGCTGATCCAGGGCAAGAACCGCATCACGAGGACGCTCAAGGCCGCCGGCGGCACGTTCCGGCTCCCCGCGCTCCGCGCAGGCTCGGCCCGAGTCAAGGTCATCGCCAAGGGCGAGGGCGGCACCACCAAGGTGAAGGAAGCCATCCGCATCCGCTGATCTCACCGCCAGGCCGCACGCCGCGACCGCGGTTCCTCACGGGGAGCCGCGGTCGCCGTGTGTTCCTCAGCTGTGCCGGTCGAGCCCGATGTCGGGGTCGAGCTTCGCTGCTCGCCGGAGGTCGGGCGGTTGTGTATGCCCCTGCCCTGTGGCGAGCCGCTTGGCGCTACGCGCGGCATCTTGAGCTCGACGACGATCGAGCCGCTGTCTCGCTGAATAGGTTCTGCCTTCAGACAGATCGTCCGACGTGACGCCGTACCTGTCGCGATAGGCGGCGACGACCTCCACGTCGGAGAGCCATGTGGCGTAGTCCCCCTCGTCAGTTGGTGGCACCCCCATGGGTCGGATCCAATGTGCGTCCTCAGCGATCGCTTGAGATGTCAGGGCCGCAACCCGGAGTTCGATCAGGTTGTGTCGCTCGTTGATCGCGTTCCGATGTTCGCCAGTCATGGGACCGAGTGGTTCCGGGATGAGACCGGCGATCAGCCGCGGATGGTCGTGGCATCGGCGCGGCGCGTAGGACGCCGTCTGCGTGACGCGGTACTCCAGGACCGCGGCTAGGTCGTCGGCGTCGTCGAGTGGGTGCTGAGCGACGATGCGAGGGAGGAGGACCTCGAGGTCGTGGTGGTGCGCTTCGGCTCGACGCAGGGCCGCCACGAGTGGCCCGAATGCGGCGGACTCGTTGAGGGCATCGAGTTGATCGTTGGTGAGTCCGGATCGCTGCAGGAGGTCGAGGAAGCGTCCGCGTTGTGCTTCTGCGGCGATGGTCTCCAGCTCTGCCGCGAGCCGGTCGACGCTGTTGTAGGTCTCGTGCTCGCGCGTGATCGTGTCGTGGGCCGACAACGACGCACCGGAGGTCGCGAGGACCGCCGCCAGGACCGACCTCGCGTCAGTCTCGCGCTCGTGCATCGAGTGTTCGTCGTCGGGCTCGTCGACGGTGACGTAGGCCCGGTTCGATTCGCGTCCCCTCGTCATGGCCACGTAGAGGTTCTCGCGGGTGGTTGTGGTGGTGACGACGACGTGTGCGGTGTCGACGGTGACTCCTTGGGCGCGGTGCGCGGTCACGGCGTAGCCGAGGTCGAGGTGTTCGCGGACGTAGGGGCGTGGGAGTACGACGCAGCGGCCGTGTGACTCGGTGCTGGTGACGACGACGGATCCGTCGCGTCGCACACTGGTGACGCGCCACCGGTCTCCGTTGCGGACCCACCCGGTGCCTGGGGTTGTCAGTGTGCGGTCGTTGCGTCGGGTGATCACGAGGTCCCCGGCCGAGGCGCGGGTTCCGCCCCTCAGCTCCACCTCTCGACCATTGATCGGTCCCGGCCGCGGGCCGGTGAGGATCCGGTCGGCTCGTGCTCGTTCGTTGAGCGCATGTACCGCGCCAGCCGAGTCAGTGACCATGACGCTGGAGAGGCCGGCGTCGCGGTCGGACCGCCATCCGGCGTAGGCGGCGTCGAGCATGGCGTCGGTGTGTCCCTCGCGGAGCCGGTCGTGCCGCTGGTAGGTGTCGATGACTTGCTGGTCCCCGGCCCTGAGCCCGAGAGATGCGTTCTTCTCCCATTCGTGGTTGAAGCGGTGCAGCTCCAGCAGCTGTGGGGTGTCGGGGCGTCTGCCCACCAGGAGCGCGAACGCTCCGCCGGCATCGACTGACTGCAGCTGGTGGGGGTCACCCACGAGCAGCACCTTCGCGCCGGCCTCGGTGGCGATGGCGGTGATCCGGTCCACCGTCGTCGTACTGGCCAGGGTCGCCTCGTCCACGATCACGAGCTGCCCTGCATGCAGCGCCGTTCGGCCGCGGCCGTGCTCGTAGAGCCACTTCGCGGTGTTCTCACAAGGCACGCCCAGCTCGCCGGACAGTGCCTGCGCAGCGACCGCGGACGGTGCGAGCCCGACCACACTCCTCCGCCCAAGTCGCTCGCTGCCGGCCATCCACGCGGATCGCAGCGCACACATCGTCGTCGTCTTACCGGCACCCGCCGGCCCGACGAGCAGGTCGACCTGGCGCGCCGACCGGGTGATCGCACGGACGGCTTCTCTCTGCTCGTCACTCAGATGCGGCTGCCGTCGGAGTTGTTGCTCGACCGTCTCCGACGGGAGGGTCACACCACTTGTGTCGTTCGCGCGAGCCAGGAGGCGCGCCTCGGCGTCGAGCACCATCCGCGACGAGTACCTCTCGCCGTGACGCTGACGGAAGACGCTGGTCCCGTCTGGTCGCCTGAACGTGGGCGGTGAAGCGGCGAGCTCGGGCGGGGTGAGGGTCAGGGACCTGCGCTCGGCCGCTTCGACGATGGCTTCGGTGACCGCGACCCGGTCGGCAGTCGTGGCGAACATGCGCCCTGTGGTCTGGGTGGCTGCCTCGGCGAGCAGGTTCCAGTGGCTCCAGGTCGATCGCCGCTCGGACACCGCCGCGACAACGCGTTCGCTGAGCTCGTCGATCGCTGCCGCTGGGATCGCTTCCGCAAGCAGGGACTCGCTGCCCTGGTCGACAAGGCCCGCAGACCAGGGCGTCGGGTCCTGTCCGAGGAGCCCGGCGGCGCGAGTGCGCCACTCGGTCGTGAGTTCTGCCAGTGACCGGACCTCTTTCGGCGGTCGGGTGGCCAAGGTCGCTCGGGCGCGGATCTCCACGATGGTCCGGGCCGACGGATGGCGACCGTGCCGGGCGGCGTACTCGGCGATGAGCTCGTCCTTCTTCGCCTCGATCTGCCTGGTCCGTCCCGAGAACTCACGGATCAACTCATCCGGGACGCCCGCGAGTTCCCAACGCGGGTTCCGGTCCGACCCGCGCTGACGCAGCTCCCACTCCAGACCTAAATCGCGACTCAGCCGATCGACTAGGAGTGCGTCGTAGTGAGCCGACAACCCCGTCCGTGCCGCGAACACTGGCCGTCCGTCCAGGCTGCGCCACCCACCGTCCATCGCGGCACGGACCTTGTTCGCAATGACGACGTGGGTGTGAAGCTGCGGATCGTTCGACCGGGAGTCGAAGTGGTCAAACGCAGCAGCCGCCACACCAACCACGCCGACCTGCGCAACCGCCCCGTCTCGTTCCGCGAACCCGGCACGCGTCGCCGCAACCTCGCGCTCGAAGTACGCGAGGACGTCGCTGACGGCCGCATGGTGAGCCTCGACAATCCGCGCCTGCACGTCGGCATCAGCCACGCCCCACAGCACAGACACCGACTTCGGGACGCTGAACGTCAGGTCATACCCAGCCACAGCACGCCGACCCCGACCATCAGGCCCCTCGGGGTCGGCGGCACCCTCGTAGACCGGGTACGCCCGACCGAGCTGCACCCCCGTCACGGGGTCACGGCCCATCCCCACCAACAGACCGAGCTGCTCCTCCGTCACGACGGCGCCCGCCACGATCTGTCCATCGCCAAACTCGCCGAGCCCCGATCCCAGCCATCGTCCTGGCGGAGTCCCCACGTCGGCGTAGTAGCGAGTCAACGGCGTCGACAGCACCCGATCACTGTCACCAGCAGCCACGCTTTTGAGCAGGTACTTGTAGCCGCTGCCCGCCGACATCCGGCGCATCGAAACAGTCACGGCCAGACCAACCCCATAGATGTCAGGTAGCCCGCGTTATCCCCACCCCTCGATCTGCACAGCGTGTGAAGTCCGTGAATGCAGGTATCGAAGGTGGCGATGACGGCGTACCTGCTTGACGAGGCGGATCGAGGGAGGGCTGATGAGCTGGCAGCTGGGCGTTGCGCGGATGAGCGTGAGGTGTCGTAATAGAAGGCGGATGTCGAACGGGAGGGTTCGGCGTTCGGTTTGGTCACTTGGCCCGCGGGGGTCCAGGACGGAACGGGTCTCGGGTATGACGAACCAGCGGAGGGTCGCAGCGCTCGTTCTCGCCGCGCTCATCACGGCGGCGTTGGCCGCGTGCAGCAACGGTCCGGCCAGTACCGACGTCCCGTCGACGACTACGTCACCCGAGGAGCCATCGTCCTCGGCCCCGACCAGCGAGACCCCGACATCCGGTGCGGACGCGGCGGAGCAAGCCGCAGTTGAAGCCATGCATAAGTACTTCGCCGTGGTGGACGAGTTGCGTCAGGATCCGGCAGTTCCACTCGGCCGGCTCAAGGCCGTGGCGCTGGGTGGCCAACTCACGGCTCAACAGGTCTTCACACGGAATCAGCGCAAGGCGGGCAATCGCCAGGTGGGAGACACGAGGTTGCCTGAGGTCGTCGTCCAGCAGCTCAACACCGACGACTCAGCACCGGACGGCGCTGTGGCCCAGCTCGACGTCTGCTGGGACGTGAGCACAGTCGACGTACTGGACCGCCACGGCAAGTCCATCGTGACTCCCGACCGATCCGAACGCGGCTGGACTCGCTACACCCTGACCAACCCAAGGGGCGAGGCTCCGTTCGACGACGGTTGGTTTGTCTCCAACGGCGAGGATCTGGAGAAGGCACCGTGCTCGGCTGCGTGAGGGCTGCTGTTGCCCTCGTTCTTAGCGTTGTCGTCCTTGCCCCCAGTCCCGCAATGGCCGACACGGAGTGTGGCCAGACAGACCAAAGCACCGGCGCCTGCTTGGTATGGGTCGAGGTGCCGGGTACCACCGGAAATCCTGGAACCCCTGACGACAACGAGCCGGCGGACACCGGCTCCGGTCACGCCTGTTACTGGGATCCGGGCAAGCAAGGGCTCACTCAACCGCCGGCAGGGCCGGTCCCGTGTGAGTCGGACAGTGGCTACTGGTCCAACACGCTCAACTGTTACGTGAAGCTGATGGATCCGCAGCCGCCAGCCGGCGACACCGCATGGCAAGGACATGAACCTGGCGATGGTGCGGTCTACCTCTGCTACCAGCCACAGACGGGGATCGTGCTCTTCCGATGGTCGGCCGACCCGCCCGACCAGTCCGGGGCCGGTCCGACGCCGCGCGATGTCGCCCAACTGGCAATTGCGACGATGGACCTGAAGGCGGTTCGGATCGGGATCGCGCCGAAGGCGAGTGAGGACAGCATCGGCATCGTCGGGATGCCGGTGTGGATGTGGGCCAGCCAACCGGACACCGAGACGGTGGGACCGGCGACCGCGACGGCGTCAACCGCGGGCATCACTGTGGTCGCAACGGCGACGCTCGCCAGGGTCACGTGGGACATGGGCGACGGTACGACGCCGGTGATCTGCCGTAAGCCCGGGACGCCGTATGAGTCGAGGTTCGGCAACCGGTCGTCGCCGGACTGCGGCCACACCTACATGACGTCGAGCGCCGGCGAGGAGGACGACAGGTTCACGGTGACGGCGACGTCAAGCTGGATCGTGTCGTGGGAGGGCGCAGGGCAGGTCGGGACGATCCGCCTCAACGGGCTGACGCGGACCACCCGAGTGGCGATCGGTGAGGCGCAGGTGCTCGTGCAGTAGGCGGGCAAAGCAACGGGGAGGGCGACGACATGACGCACATGACCATGCGAGACGACCGGACGTCCGGCACGTCGCCGGCACCGGCCGCGCCGCCGTTGAGACCGCCGCCGCGGCTACGGCGCCGACCGGCGCTCATCGCCGGCGCCGTGGTGAGCATCTGCCTCGGCGCACTCCTGGCAGCGTGGGCGTGGAGCTCGACCACCAACACCCAAGAGGTGCTGACCGCCCGCGCCACCATCCCACGCGGAGCCGTCATCACCAGCGACGACCTCGCCCGGGTGCGGATCAGCACAGACCCTGCGTTGGCGCCGCTGCCAGCGTCGGCGTACGACGACCTCCTCGGCCAGCACGCCGCCCTAGACATCGCAGAAGGCGGACTGCTCACCGCCGCATCGGTCACGACCGAGCCCGTCCCTCCCGAAGGGATGTCGGTGGTCGGGGTGGCACTGACCCCTGCGCAATCTCCGAGCATGGAGCTGCGCAATGGCGACAGAGTCCGGGTCGTGGTGACTCCCGGCGAGGGCGGCGAGCCCTCGGCTGGTGCGCCCGTCTTCAGTGATGCCGAGGTGGTCGGGTCGAGGACCGATGACCTGACGGGCGACCTGCTCGTGGACCTGATGGTCCCGAGCTCGGAGGCGACCGTGCTGGCAACTCGCGTTTCGACGGCGAACGTGGCTCTGGTTCTGGACTCGGGGGCGCAGTGATGGCTGTCATCGCGCTCACCTCAGCGTCGGGTTCACCCGGTGTCACCACGACCGCAGTCGGGCTCGCGCTGTCGTGGCCACGACCCGTGCTGCTGGTCGAGGCCGACCCGACCGGATCCTCGGCGGTCCTGGCCGGCTACTTCCGCGGCACCCGGGAGTACGAGGCCGGGCTGGTGGAGCTCGCGCTCGCCCCGGTCGCCATCGCGGACGCACTGCGCGACGTCGTCACCCGTCTGAACGACGACCATGCGTGGTTCGTCGCAGGCACCCGCGCACCCTCGCAAGCGGGAAGCCTGACCCCGCTCTGGACTCCGTTGGCCGAGGCCCTGGCCGATCTGAACGATCAGGGGCAGGACGTCATCGTCGACGCCGGCCGTCTGGGGCTGGCCGGCACCCCTGCCCCCCTACTCGAGACCGCCGATCTCACGCTCCTGCTGACCCGCTCCGACCTTCCAGCCCTTGCGAGCGCTCGCGCTTGGGCGACCAGCGCGAACGGAAGCAGTGCCTGGAGGAACGGCGGAGCGATCCTGATCGGCGAGGGCAATCCGTACTCGCATCGCGAGGTAGCGAAGGTCCTCGACCTCCCCGTGATTGCCACCCTTCCGGACGCCCCCCGCGAAGCCGCTGTGTTCCATCGCGGATCCCCGCCCCCGCGCAACTTCGACGCCGGGCCACTCGCGCGCGGGCTGCGCGCAACTGCTGCGTCGGTCCAGGCCGCGGTAAGCCGAAGCCGTGCCGAGCTGGCGGGCCAGCCATGACTAACGGCATCCACCACGAACTCCACCACGAGATCACCCGGGACCTCGTGGACGTGGCGTCCCTACCCCTGTTCGCCCGGCTACCCGAGCCCACAGAGGTCACGTCGACGCACCTAGGGGAGACACCAGCCGTCGGCCCCAACAGCACCGATACCGGCGTGGACTGGTCGCTCGTCGCGGCGCTACGCGCCCAGGCGTCCGACCGCCTCAGCCAGTCGATCGCCGGCGAACGCGCCCGCCTCGACCGGATCGCGCAGGAGGAGCTCGGACGCTCCATCGTCCTCGATCTCGTCGAGTCTGCGATGGCGGAGGCGGTGAATGACGGGACCCCTGCCTGGTCGGCCGCGACGCAGACGTCTCTGGCGCATGCTGTCTTCAACTCGCTGTTCCGGCTGGGGCGGCTGCAACCCCTCGTCGACGATGACCAGGTCGAGAACATCATCATCGCCGGGCACGACAACGTGCGACTGGAGCTCGTGGACGGATCGATCGTCCGCGGACCCCAGGTGGCCGACTCCGACGAGGAACTGATCGACTTCCTGGTCTTCCTCGCATCCCGGAGCGAGGTTAACGCGCGCTCGTTCTCCGAAGCCCAACCCCGACTCCACCTCCGCCTCGACGGCGGAGCCCGACTGGCAGCGGCCGCATGGGTTACACCCCGCCCGTCGGTGGTCATCCGCCGCCACCGCCTCATGCAGGTCACCCTCGACGACCTCGTCAACCGAAATATGCTCACCCCGCTCGCGGCCTCGTTCCTCCGCGCCGCGGTCAAGGCCCGCAAGTCCATCGTGGTGTCCGGCTGCCAGGGAGCCGGGAAGACCACCCTCGTCCGCGCACTGTGCGCCGAGATCGATCCCTTGGAGGCCATCGGGACGTTCGAGACCGAGTACGAGCTCCACCTCCACCAGCTCGCCCACCACGAGATCGTCCACGCCTGGGAAGCACGGCCCGGCTCCGGTGAACGCGGCGCCGACGGCAAGCACGCCGGCGAGTTCACTCTCGACGAAGCCCTCACCGACTCGTTCCGCTTCAACCTCTCGCGCCAGATCGTGGGCGAGGTCCGCGGCCGCGAGTCTGGGCAATGATCAAGGCGATGGAGTCCGGCACCGGGTCCATCTCCACCACCCACGCATCCGACGCCGTCGCGGCCATCCGCAAGCTCGTCACCTGCGCCATGGAAGCCGGCCCCCACATCACCCAGGGACTGGCCACCGGCAAGCTCGCCGCAACCCTCGACCTGGTCGTCCACCTCGACCTCGACACCACCCGACCCACCACCAACCACCACCGGAGCAGTCACGGCACCCCCGGCCGAGGTGCAGTGCCGAGCCGAACGAGACGCGTTGCCGAGATCGTGGCGATCGACCCCGGTGAGCGAGAGACCGGCTACGCAACAACCCACGTCTTCGCCACCGGGCCCGACGGGACCGCCCGACCCGGCGTGCTCCCCGACGCGTATCGGGACTTGGGCGGGTACGGGTTCGACCTGTCGGGTTACCTCGCCGAGCAGGGGGTCCTGTCGTGACCCCGGCCGGCGGCGTCCTCGTGCCCGCGGTCGCGGGGATGCTGGTCGTCGGCGGAGCGCTCGCCCTGGTGGCGGGCCTGCGCCGCGTACCTGACACCCGTGGCAGCCGCCGGCGTCGCGCCTCCCGAGTCGTGGTCCCCCGCCGCACCCGGGGTTTGGTCGGGCTCGGTCTGGTAGCGGGGGTGCTGGGCTGGCTAATCACCGGATGGGTTCTCGCGCTTGTCCTTGGCCCGCTGGCGGTGGTGGGGCTGCCGCTGCTGCTGACCCCGGCTGGGGCCAGTGAACGCATCGAACGACTTGAGGCGCTCGAGGAGTGGACCCGTTCCTTGGCGGGGGTGCTGACCGTCGGTGTCGGTCTCGAGCAGGCGCTCGTCGCGACACTGCGCTCGACACCCGCGCCGATCTCGGCTGAGGTCCACCGCCTCGTCGCCCGGCTGCGGGCACGGTGGGTCACCGAGGACGCGCTACGCGCGTTCGCGGACGAGCTCGACGACTCCACCGGCGACCTCGTGGTCGCGAACCTGCTCTTGGGGGCACGGCGTCGCGGCGCAGGTCTGGCGAGCGTCCTCAACGGTCTCGCCGAGTCGGTGTCGGCCGACGTGCGAGCCCGACGCCAGATCGAGGCCGACCGCGCCAAGCCCCGCGCCACCGCGCGATGGGTGACCCTCATCAGCGCGTCCGCCCTGCTGATCCTCGCGGTGTCCGGTGACTACGTCGAGCCCTACGGCACACCGGTAGGTCAGGTGGTCCTCACGCTCCTCCTCGCCGCATACGTCTCCACGTTGGTGTGGATGCGTCGCATGGCCCAAGGTCGCCCCCTCCCCCGCTTTCTCGACACCCAACAATCTCCCCAACTGGCGACCGGGCGAGCGAACATGCAGGTCACCCCGTGACCACCGGACTGCAGCTCGCGATCGCCGCAGGGGCGTTCCTCGGACTCGGGGCAGCGCTCGCTGTGGGTCGACTCATCCCGGCCCAGCCCCATCTGGGCGACGCACTGGACCGCCTCGCTCCCACTCGGGCGATGCCCCCGCTGATGCACGCGACGACCTCGAGCCGCCAGGAACGCCTCGGCGTGTGGGCGATGCGAGTAGTTCCGCCCGGAGTGTGGATCCAGACCCCGCACCGTGAGCTAGCCCTGCTCCAGATCCCAGTCGCCCGGTTCTACGGCGAGAAGCTCACCTTCGCCGCGCTCGGGCTCGTGCTCGTCCCGCTCCTTGGGGTCTTCTTCAACGTCATCGGGCTCGGGCTGCCTGTTGCGGTGCCGGCCATCGCCTCGCTCGGTCTCGCGGTGGTGATGTTCTTCCTGCCCAACTACAACGCCATCGACGACGCTCGGAAGGCGCGCGTCGAGTTCGAACGAGCCCTCGGCGCCTACATCGATCTCGTCGCCCTGGAACGCAACAGCGGATCCGGTGCCCGACAGGCGATGGAAGCCGCAGCCGGCGTTGGCAACTCCTGGGTCTTCGTCCGGCTCAGCGAGGAGCTGTCACGTTCACGGTGGTCAGGACTCCCGCCATGGGACGCCCTCCACGCGCTCGCCGACGAGCTCGGGCTGCCCGCGCTCGACGACCTCGCCGACATCATGCGGCTCTCCGGCGAGGAAGGTGCCGCCGTGTACGCCACCCTGCGGGCCCGCTCCAGTGCCATGCGCGCCGCGATGCTCACCGCCGAGCACGCCGAGGCCAACGCCGTCGGCGAACGCATGTCCATCCCCGGGTCCGTACTGGGCGTGGTGTTCATGGGCCTCCTGGTCGCGCCCTCACTGCTCCGGATGGTCGGCACCACCTAGAGACCAGGGACAGAGCCAGCAGGCGGACACCAGTCATCGAAGACAACCCAAACCGCAAGAAGCAGTCGAGAACGAAGGAGGAACAGCCCATGTGGATCCTGATCCAACTGATCACGGCACGCGCCGTCATCGAACGACGAGCCACGCCAGACGAGCGCGGCTCGGTCACCATCGAGCACGTGGTGTGGGCGGTCGCAGTGATCGCTATCGTCGGCATCGTCGTCGCAGCCATCCGGGCCTATGTCACCACGCAGGCCGACAACATCAACTAGGGCGTGTCTCTTAAGTCGCGAGCCAGATGGTGATGGCTCGTAGGACGACCGCTCCTCGGTAGACGGTTGCGAGCTTGTCGTAGCGGGTGGCGATCCCGCGCCATTGCTTGTGGTCGTTGAAGGACCGTTCGATGACGTTGCGTCCCTTGTAGGTCTTGGCGTCGAAGCCTGGAGGCCTGCCGCCCGCGGATCCGCGGTTCTTGCGGTGCCGGATCTGATCGGAGGGCTGCGGGATCACGGCTTTGATCCCGCGGGTGCGGAGCTCGGTCCGGATCGCGCGGGAGGAGTACGCCTTGTCGCCCAGCAGTGCATCGGGGCGGGTCCGGGGACGGCCTGGTCCGAGGCGCTTGATCGCGAGCTGTGCCAGCATCGGTTTCAGCATTGGCGAGTCGCCGGCTTGGCCGGGCGTCAGGTTGACCACGAGTGGTCGTCCGCGGCCGTCGACGAGTTGATGGATCTTCGTCGACAAGCCTCCGCGAGAACGGCCCAGGGCGTGATCGGGTGGTTCTTCCCGCGGATTCTTGTAGTTCGAATCAGCCCCCTGTGTCGTGCTTGGCGCGGCGGCCGGCGGGCTCCTCGACGCGGCGCAGGGTGGTGGCGTGCTGGTGGGCGCGGTTGATGGTGGAGTCCACGCTGACCATCCAGTCGATGTCGCCTGCGGCGTCTGCCTCGGCGAGGAGGCGGGCGTGGATCTTGTCCCATGTGCCGTCGGTGGAGAAGCGGTGGTGGCGCTTCCACACCGTTTGCCATGGCCCGAAGGATGACGGGAGATCGCGCCATGCGATGCCGGTGCGGAAGCGGTAGATCACGCCCTCGACGACCTGGCGGTGGTCGCGGAAGGGCCGGGACTTCACGCCGTCCGTCGACGGCATGAACGGCGCGATCCGCTCCCACTGAGCGTCGGTCAGGACCCGTTCGCGAGACATGACCGCATCAAAACAGCCCTACCAGCCCGGACTTGGGAGACACGCCCTAGGCGCAACGACCGCGGCTCGGCATCGGTCGAGCTCGTCATCTTGCTGCCCGCCCTGTTCGCGATCCTGTTCCTCGGGACACAGGCCGCGCTCTACCACCACGCCCGCACCGTCGCCATCGCCGCCGCACAAGAGGGCGCACGCGCAGCTGCCGCCGAACGCGGAACCGAACAAGCAGGCATCACCGCGGCAACCGGGTTCGTCGAGGACGCAGGCGGAGACGATGTCCTCACCCGCTCCACGGTGAGCGCCACCCGCACCCCGGTCCGCGCCACCGTCACCGTCCGCGGCACCGCCCTCAGCGTGATCCCGGGATGGCGACCCACCATCCGACAGACAGCCAGCTTGTCCGTCGAACGGCTCACCAGCCCATGAACCCTCTGACAAGAACGATCGCAGTCTGTGGCCGACGAACACGTGGCGACCGTGGGTCGGCGGCGATCGAGGCCGCCGTCGGCGTCCCGGCCTTCGCACTGTTCGTCAGCCTCATCATCCTCGGCGGACGCACCGCCACGGCCCACCAGGCCCTCGAGTCCGCCGCCGCCGACGCCGCACGGACAGCCTCGATCAGCCGCACCGCTGCCAGTGCCACCGAGTCCGCCCGAGCGGCCGCCGAAGCGAGCCTGGAGAACCAGGGCCTGCGCTGCACTGACGTCGATGTCAACGTCGACACGGCCGCGTTCAGCCGGTCCGTGGGAGTCGACACAACAGTGGGAGTGACCGTCACGTGCAAGTTCACGATCGCAGACCTGGGGATCCCCGGCGTGCCCGGTAGCCGGGTCCTGCGTGCCACCGTCACCAGCCCTCTGGACACGTGGCGGGAACGCACACCATGACCCGCCCCGCTGGAGGCCGTCAGGCGGACGAACGCGGCTCCATCACCATCTGGATGGCCACAGCCAGCCTCGCCATGACCATGCTCGTCGGCCTGGCAGTCGACCTCGGCGGCCAGGTCCACGCCCAGCAGCGCGCCCACGACCTCGCAGCGCAGGCAGCCCGCGCCGGAGGGCAAAGCCTCGCAGCCGCCCCGGCCGTCGAAGGCGACGCCGTGCGCCTCGACGCCGCAGCCGCCCGCAACGCCGCCACCCGCTACCTGGCCGCCGCCAACGTCGACGGCACCGTCACCGTGACCGGCGGCACCACCCTCACCGTCACAGTCACCGACGCCTACCGACCGAAGTTCCTCAGCATCGTCGGCATCAACGACCTGACGGTCACCGCAGACGCGTCCGCACGACTCACCCGCAGCCTCGGAGGCACCGAACGATGATCACGCTCCGCACCCGACTCGCCGGCCTCGCAGCATGCACCTGCGTCGCGATCATCGTCCTCGGCGTCCCCGTCCTGCTGACGGCCATCCACGCGACCCCGACCCTCGGAGACGTCGCCTGGGAGCGGCTCACCGAACCGGATGACGGAACCCTCGCGATGGTCATCATCAGCGCTGTCGCCTGGATCGCCTGGGCGGTCATGACCGTGTCGATCTTCCTCGAGGTCACGGCACGCTTCCGGCGCCTCCCCACGATCCACCTCCCCGGCCTCGCCATGCCGCAACGAGCCGCCAGCCAACTAGTCGCGGCGGCCGCGATGCTCTTCATCGCCACACCAGCCGTCCTTCCGACCCCAATGGTTCCGGCCGCTCGCGCAGAGCCCACGAACGCGACTTCCCGAGCGGCGGAAACCACGAGCGCGACCCAATCCCCCGCCCAGTCCACCATCCAGTCCCCCGCCCAGGTTGGAGCCCCAGCGACCGCACACAGTGCACCTCGGACCAAGACAGTGCCCTACACGGTCCAGCGCGGCGACAGCCTGTGGCAGATCGCCGAACGACACCTCGGCGACGGGGCCCGGTTCAGGGAGATCGTCGACCTCAACCACGACCTACTGAACGGACACCCCGACTTCATCACCGCCGGACTGCAGCTACAGCTGCCCGACGTCCAACACACAGACACAGCCACAGCCGACGCCTCCGAGAACTCATCAGCAGGCACCACCGCAGCTGACACCTACGTCGTGCAGCGCGGCGACACGCTCTCCGGCATCGCAGGCGAGGAACTCGGCGACGCCCACGCTTACCCCGCGCTCTACGACGCCAACCGCGGCACCCAGCAGGCCGACGGGAGCGCACTCGAGGACCCCGACCTCATCCTGCCCGGCTGGAGGCTCAGGATCCCCCGACCCGCAAGTGGCACGCCTGGCTCCTCCGACACGACCGGATCGTCCGACTCTCCCGACGCGGCTTCCCAAGCTCTGGGTGACAACCGCACCGACGGTCCGGCCCGACCGCACGACCTGCCCCCTCATGGCCTCGACGACGGGCTCGACGACGGGCTCGAGAACGGGCTCGACCAAGAGCCCATCGCGGATCCGTATTCCGAGGCTTCGGCTGGCCAGGAAGCGACGAACGCCGATCCGAAAGAAGACGCCACCACCGACACGACGACCGACAACGGCGATACGGAACTACCGGCATGGGTCATGCCGGGGTTCACGGGCGCCGGCGCAGCGCTCGCAGGCTCGCTGCTGATCGCGATCCGTCAGCGGCGCCGCACACAGCTCCGCTATCGCACGCCCGGCCACTTGGTTCGCCCGACACCTGACGCGCTCACGCACGTCGAGAAGAGCGCCCATGCCGCCGGCTCGCTCACCGCGCCCCGCATCGCCGAGCTGGACCGAGCACTCCGCGCCCTCAACACCATCCAGCCCACCCCTCGGGTGGCACAGGTCGCGCTCACGCACGAGCGCATCAGCTTGTCGCTCGCCGAGCCCGCCACCCTCCCTGTGCCATGGCACGGACACGGAATCACCTGGGTGCAGGCCCTCTCGCCGCAGCGACCCGCCACCCCTGGCAACCAACCGCGAGACAACCTGCAAGATGACCCGCAGGGCGAAGGAGACGACCGTGAGTCCGCCTCAAGGGTCGCGCCGTACCCGCTCCTGGTCAGCGTGGGTCAGGGCGACGATGGGTCACTCGTGCTGGTCAACCTCGAGGAACTCCGCGCGGTCACTCTCACGGGCGCCCCCGAGCGACAGCTCTCCCTGGCGCGTCACCTCGCAGCCGAACTGGCCGTGAACCCGTGGTCCGCGCTCGTCGACATCGAGACCGTCGGCATCGGCGCCGAGCTCGAGGCGATCGACCAGGTGCGGCTACGCCAGCGTCGCGCCGGCGACGCGATCGCCCTCACCCAACTCGCGTCAGTGCTGGCGGAGGAGGACGCCGACGTTGCGCCCGACCAGTTCCGCTGCGTCATCGCACAAGTCGACGCCGCCAGTACAGAAGTGATCGCCGAGCTCGCGGACACCGTCGTGCAGTACCCCGCCCGCCCCGCGGCTGCGGTCGTCGCGATCCAAGCGAAGGCCCTCGAAGCCAGCACCGAGATGCACCTGACCTCAGACGGGCGACTACATATCACCTCCCTCGACCTCGACCTACGCGCCTCAGGGCTCACCGCCGACGAAGCACAGGCGTGCGCCGACCTGATCCAGGTCATCACGGACACCCGCGACGACGCCCTCGCACCTTTCCCGCCCCTCGACGAGACCTCGAACGCCGCCGGCGAGCTCGCACCCGAGCTCACTCACCCGCGCCCCGCCGCCGACCAGGCCGGGGATGCCTCGGTCCTTCCCGAGACCACCCAGTCGTACCAGTTGGCGACTGCAACGCGCGCCGAGGACATTCGGCGGCTCGCGCCCAGCGTGACACCGGGAGCCGCCGCACAGATCGACGCCGCAGATCCGGACCTGGACGACGACCTGGCCACCTGGGAGTCCCCCGTCCCCGTCGCGCCCAAGCTCACCCTCCTCGGACCGGTGAAGGCTCGCACCCCCGGCGACCCCAAGAAGGGCGCCAACCGACGAGCGTTCTACGTCGAGCTCCTCGCCTACCTGACCCTCCACCCGCGTGGAGTCACTGCCGAATTCGTCGCGGACGCCTTCGGGCTGCGCGTCGAACGCGCACGCATCGACCTGTCGACCCTGCGGTCCTGGCTCGGCACCAACCCACAGACCGCGGAGCCGTACCTCCCCAACGCCCGGCAGACCCACACCCCCGGCGTCGCCGCCACCTACCGCGTCGACGGGGTGCTGAGCGACCTCGACCTATTCCGCCGCCTCCGCCGCCGCGGACAGAGCCGGGGCGCCACCGGCATCGACGACCTCGTCACCGCGCTCGGGCTCGTCTCGGGGGAACCGTTCACCGAGCTCCGCGACACCGGATGGACGTGGCTCCTCGACGGCGACCGCATCGACCATGTCATGACCGCAGCCATCGTCGACACCGCCCACCTCGTCACCGCCCACGCACTCTCGAACGACGACCTCGACCTCGCCGCGTTCTCCGCGAAGACGGCCTACACAGCCGCCCCGTACGACGAGATCGCCCGCCTCGACCTCATCGCCGTCGACCACGCCCTCGGAAACCACGACGACGCCGACGACGCACTCCGCAATGAGGTCGTGAACCGCAGCGACGACGACCTCGGCCCCGTCGACCTCCCCCCACGCACGGCCGAGATCATCCACCAACGCGGATGGCAGCCGACCCGCACCCGCTCCGCAGGCTGACCACCGGCGAGACCTCCAAAATCGCCTCCTCGACTTGGGGAAACCTCCTGACCTGCACAAACGCGGTTCAATACCAGCCTTCCCCCTCCAGTCGGGCAGCCTTCCCCCGCAACGGACCCCCGGATCCGGTAAACCTGCCGGTGCAACGTCAGCCACATGGACGCACCACCCACTCCGGACTCCACCCATCCGGACTCCACCCAACGGTCTGACCGCGCGGCGCTCTCCGAACTGCCGCCGCTCCCGGACCTCGCCACCTGGGCAGTCGACGTGATGCGCACGGTGGCCAGCGCCGGCAGCCTCCGTGAGTCGGCCATGCGCTACGCCGAGGTCGGCATCCCGGTGTTCCCCTGCGTACCCGGAGCGAAGCACCCGATCACCAAGCGCGGGTTCCGCGACGCCACCACCTCCACACGCGCCGTCGACGAGTGGTGGCGCCGCTACCCCCGGGCCAACATCGGGGTCCCAACGGGGGTCACGTCCGGGCTCTCGGTCGTCGACGTCGACGTCCACTCCGGCGCATCCGGATACCCGGCCTTCGACAACGCACGCCGTGACGGCCTGGCCCTCACCTGGAGCTGGCTGGTCCGCACCCCGTCCGGTGGACTACACGCCTACTTCCCCGCCACGCCACTACCGCAACCGTGCTGGCAGTCCCCGGGCGCGCACGTCGACTTCCGCGGCGACGGCGGCTACATCGTCGCGCCGCCATCCGTCGTCGAGGTCAACGGCTCACCCACGGCATACACCGTCATCGCGACCGCGAACCACACCCCGGCACCTCTCGACGCCACCCAACTCAGGACCCACCTCGACCCCTCGTGGGACCACCGCGACCTACCCCCGCGGTCACAGGCCGCCAGACCGTTCGGGACCGCGGCGGATCCCGCGGCACGACCGGAGCGCCTGGCCGCATGGGTCGCCGCGCTCCCCGAGGGCGGACGCAACGGCGGCCTGTTCTGGGCCGCATGCCGGCTGGCTGAGGAGGGCTATCGGTTCGAGACCGCCCTCGAGTCCGTCGGCGCCGGCGCACGCGACGCCGGTCTTGCTGACCGAGAGATCCGGATCACCGTCGCGTCGGCCTACCGGACCGCCGCCCGCGCCACCTCTACGAACCCCGCCAGCACTGCCACTGCTGCCAGTCCGCGCGTTCCGGGCGGACCTGCGGGTCGCTTCACCACCCCACATCAACGGAGAGGAATCGCGCTATGACCACCACCCAAACGACCAGCCTGACGTCGGCGTTCGAGACTGCAGAGGGGCTCCGACAGGCACTCGAGCGCCTCCACATGCTCGACGCCGCCGGCGAACCGGCGTGGCGCGACGACCCCGAGGCCGAGCAGCTCATGGTCTTCGCCATCCACAAGTACCGGTCTCTGGCCCGTACCCACCGCTGCGAACCCGACGACGCCGCCTACGCCGCGTTCGAGGCGATGCGCACCCGCGCCGTCCGCACCGCCGACGACCCGTGGGCCGTCGTCACCCGCGCCGTCCAGGTCAGCCTCATCGCGGAGGAACGAGCCACCGCGCTGCTGTGCTCCAACTCCCAAGCCCGACGACAGGTGATGCGCGGCCATCACGACGCGCGCCGCTTCTGCGAGTACGAGAACGACGTCCTCGAGTACCACCCGGCACTTCGCGTTCCCGCTCCCGAAGCCGCCACGCCCCAAGCCTCCAGTGCCTCGGGCAGCTACGGGGATTCCGGCCCGATGGACCCGTCGGACCCGGCAAGCCAGCACCGTCGCGACCGGCCCACCACTCCGTTCGAGGCGACGGACATGGTGATCGCGCTCTTCACCTGCCTCGGATGGCCGGCCAGCACCATCACCTGCGCCGTGGACTACATCGCCTCCCGGCTCTCGGAGTCGAAGACCCGCGCCGCCGCCCACTCCATCCTGCGCCGCGACGAAGCCGGGCGAGCAGCCCTCGACCTGGACCGTCGCGCCTGGGCGACCGTCCTCAGGCTCGTGCTCGGCAGCCCGGACCCCACCCAGCAGCACACACGCGCCGGTCACGGGCTCCTCACCCTGTTCCTGTGCGGCTATACAGCGGCTGAGTTCCTCGCCGACGACGCACTCGTGCTCGAGATCAGCCAGACCGCCCCCGCCCCGGTGAGGCGAGCCAGTGCCTGACACGACCACCACCTCCAGGCCCCACTCGACCGGTCACGTCGAGCTCGAGCGCACCCTCGACTCGATCGTTGTCGGGGTGCGTCACCGCAAGGACCTCGGCGACATCGACGCCCTCGCCCAGTCGATCCAGGAGGTCGGCCTGCTCCAGCCCATCACGATCACACCCGCAGGTGTGCTCGTGTGCGGTCTCCGGCGACTCGAGGCTCAGCGACGGCTCGGCAGGTCCACGACGAGGGTCTACGTGCGGTCCGGGATCTCCGACGAGCTCTCTCACCTCCTCGCCCAGCAGGACGAGAACCAGCAGCGCAAGCCGCTCACCCAGCTCGAGGCTGCGCACATGTACAACGAGGTCAAGCGCCTGATGGCCGAGGAGGCCGCCGGGCGACAGGCCGCGTCCCGGTTCGGGAACCCCACCCGCGAGGGCGGACCTGCCGGTGCCGAGGGCCCCACGGCACCGCGAGGGACCGGCGACGCGAGAGCCCAGGCGTCCCGCCTCATCACCGGCACGCAGTCATTCGCGCGGCTCGAGCAGATCAACAAGCTCGAACAGGTCGAGCGTGACAGCAGCAAGCCTGCCTCAGTGCGCGAGCTCGCCGCGACCATGCTCGAGCAGATCGAGGCCGGATCACCGGTCGAGCCGGCGTACAAGCGCGTCATGGCTGCTCTCGAACTGGCGAGCGCTCCCGCCCCCTCGAACGGGCTGGCCGCAGGCAGTGGGCCGCGCAACGACTCGGACGATGGATCAGACGAGCTGGGTCGCCTCGCCGCCGAAGCGCTGGCGCGAGTGCGCCAGAGCGACGCCCGCAAGGGACTTCGTGGACTGAAGACCAAGACCGTCTCCCCACACCACCGCAGCCTCCGCTCCTTCATCCTGACCTGGACCGAGCTCGAGGGCTGGTCGGACCTGTATGACGTCGACGCCCTCGCCCGGTCGCTGACTACCGACGAGTGGGAACGTTTCGAACGCGTGGCCGCCGAGACGAGCTCGTTCGCCGACCGGCTCCGCGCTGCTCGCCTCGCCACGGCCTCAGCCTGACCCGAGCTTGCCGGGGTCTGACCTGGCTCGCGTACCTGAGCGTCATCCCGCCCGACCGCGCTTGGAGACGACATGAACGCACCCACCCCACGACAGCTCGCACTCGTCCTCGCCGGCGTCCTCACCACAGCGATGATCGCGGCCGGGATCTACGGCCTCGCCTCAGGCGCGTCCGGGGAGCGGGACCGGAGCGAGGACCCGTTCAAGTCGCAGGATGTTGTAGGCCCGTCCGTCGAGGGGGCAACTATGGACGCCGCCCTGTCGGTGCCTGCTCTCCCACGGACTTCCGATCCGGTGATGTACGCGCGGGCGGTCGCCGAGGCGCTGTTCGCGTGGGACACAACCTCCGGGCTGCTCCCGACCGACTACACCGCCCCGGTGCTCGCCGACGCCGACCCGTCAGGTGAGGAGGTCGCCGGGCTGCTGGCCGACGTCCCCACCTTCGTCCCCACCACCGATCAGTGGCTGGCCTTGGCTGACATGGAAGTGGCGCAGACGCTGACGATCTCCAGCGCCGCCGTGCCCGCGTCATGGACCCAGTCGCTCGAGCAGTCACGCGGGCGGCTCCGCCCGGGAACCAGCGCCGTCACCATCACCGGGGTCCGGTCACGCACCGGCGTCTGGGACCGCGAGCCGGTCCAGACGATGTCTGAGGTCTCCTTCACCGTCTTCGTCGCATGCCCTCCCGCGTTCGCGCGGTGCCGCATCCTGCGGCTGTCGCAGCTCGACAACCCGCTGCTCTGACCCGGGAACCTGACCCAGCTCATGGGCTTCAAGGTCCTTGCCACGACGGCCGCGGCCGTGATCCTGGCACCCGGCGTTGCTCTGGTCGGAGTAGCCACGGTTGTGAGTCCTGCAACCGCGTGCCAAAGCCAGGCCGACGAGCAGACCGCCGTCGATGCGAGCGCGTCTCAGGTCACCCTCGCGCAGGCCAACATCAAGGGCAGCCTGCCTGCCGCGGCGCACACCGCCGACCTAGCGACCGTCGTGGCCCCACGGCCCGACTTCGTCACCCTCAACGAGACCTACTTCCGCACTGACGCGCAGCTTCGCCCCGACGGCTACTCCTCCTACCGTGCCGACGCTCCGTTCGACGCCCGCGAGACCCCGGTCCTCTGGCGCACCGACGCGTGGCAACTACTCGACTCCGGTACCGAGCTCATGCACGACCGAGCGGTCAAGTGGGGCACGCGCTACGCGAACTGGGTGACGCTGACGTCCACCCAGGGCGAGACAACTGTCTCGCTCGTTTCGGTGCACGCCTCGCCTGGCGGGCCGGGCCGCGACGGTCTCCTGCGTGAGTACGTCACCCGCCTCGACGCGTTGATCGCCTCGCTCAGGGCCACAGGCCCGGTGCTGGTCGGCGGTGACCTGAACACGCCCTACCCGACGTCGGGATTTCTTCGCGACTGGCTGGACGGATCCGGAGCGACGTCGACGTTCGACGCGCTGGGCGAGCCCACTGGTGGATGGGCGACCGGCGACGGCGGCGGGACCATCGACTACATCCTGACCGCGGGCCACGTGCAGCCGATCAGCCAAGCCACCGCCGACCTCGCGCACTCCGACCACCGGCTCCTGACCGCGACCCTCAAGTTCTCGGACGCAGATCCTGGCTCAGGTTCGACGAACTGTCCCACGCCGCCCAGCGAGCAACCCACTGATCTCCCCGACGGCTTCGCAGGGGCGTTGATAGCAGCGACCGCTTCCCAGCTCGGCCTCCCCTACGTGTGGGGCGGAGGAAACTTCGACGGCCCCACCGGTGGCGGGTTCGACTGCTCCGGGCTCGTCCTGTTCGCCGCCTACCAGGCCTCCGGCGGGCAGATCCGACTCCCGCACTACTCCGGCGACCAGATCCGCGCCGGACAGGCAATCGCGTGGGAGCAGAAGCAGCCCGGCGACCTGATCTTCTTCACCTACCCAGAAGCCACCGTGCCCCACCACGTCGCCGTCTTCGTCGGAGGCGACCAGCTCCTCCACGCGCCCCACACTGGCGACGTCGTCCGGTACGGCACCATCGGGGAGTTTGCCGGCCAACGGATGACCATCCGACGACTCCTGTGACACGAGCCCTGGACTCGATCAGAACGCCGTCTCACGACCCCGGGTAGCCGCCAACAATTACACTCCACACGTTCAACCGCTTCAAGGGATTGCGGCCGCTAGCGCACGCGCTTGGACTCGCAGACACCGACGAAAACCAACAAGCGATCCGCGTACTCGAGCTCGCGCCGCGCGGCCGGGCCTTCGCCGCGGGCCGAGACGCAGGCGTAGCCGGTCAAGGTCATGCGAGAACGGTGACGAGGTGCCTCCGGCGAGAAACACAGTTTGGGTGGGCGTTTCGGTTGGTGTCGCCGGGCGTGTCGCGGCTTACGTCTGCGACGTTGACCAGAAACGACCGTTTCTGGGCCACGTCGACTAAGTCGCCTCGTACGGGTTGGTGATCACGAGGCTCGACATCACGTCTCCGCATTGAGCGGGTACCGAGTCGCTCAATCCTTTGGATGCGCGGACAGGAACAGCAAGAGCGCGATTCCGGCGACTGCACTCGCGATCGCAGCCACGGCTGGCCCGGTTCTTCCTGCGATCAGAGCGAACACCCCCGCCGCGGCGCAGAGGAGAATGACGGCCAAGGCGATCGCCCGCAACACCCCGGACTGCTCAGTCATTGGCACAACTGTCGGCGAGTGCCACCCCAGCGCCTGCAGCCCCGAACCCCGCGCCAGCGAATCCCACCGCGGCTCCGACACCAGCTAGTGTGGTGAGGCCAGAGGAAGCTGCCGAGATGCCTGCGCCGAGGAACGAGAGTCCCGCGCCCACAAAAGCCAGGCCCGCGCCCACGCAGGCGGCTGAGGCATTGCCGGTGGGGTCGATGTTGTTGATGGGGTCGCCGCCGGCGTAGGCGTAGCGGTTGCCGTTGGTGGGGTCGAGGGGTGCGTCGAGGGTGTCTTGCTGGGTCCAGGTGCCGGTGGTGGTGTCGTAGTAGCGGGCGGCGTAGTGGACCCAGCCGGTGGTGCGGTCCTTCACTCCGGTGCCGCCGAAGGTGTAGGGATTCTGGGTGATGGCGGACCCGCCGGGGTTGTTGGTGACGGTGGGCACGCCATAGGGGTCGTAGTTGACCCCGAAGGTGTTCTGGCCGTTGATGTTGATCGCGGCGATGGGTGCACCTGGTGCGCCGTCGTAGATGTACATGTTCTGGTTGCCGGTGTCGGTGCGGAGCATGAGCGGGGTGCCGGTGACGGGGTCGGAGATCACGGCGGCGGTCTTGGTGGCGGAGTTGCCGGTGCGCGTGACCTGCTCGACGACGGGCACGCCGGTGGGTGCGGTGCGGCCGTAGGTGTAGGCGTAGTCGCCGTCGGGGGTGGTCTGCGCGATCAGCTCGGTGCTGTCGGTCCCGGCATGGGTGTAGGTGTACGTGACCCCGCCCTGGCTCAGCGTCTTGGTCTGGTCGGCTGGCGTGTACGCGATCGACGACGACGCACTGAAAAGCGTCGCCTCCGAACGGCGCACGAGTGCCGTCGACACACCTGACGAGCACTGGGCTTCGATGATCCGATATTGGTTCATTGACTGCGGATGCGCGCGAGGCCAACGACCGCCGCAAGCGCGAGACAACCGAAGAGGACTGCACCAGCGATCCCGAAAGGCTGGCCGCCGTTCACATCAGCGACAGCGACGAGAACACAAACGACGAGACCTAACAGACAAAAGACCAGAAAACTGGTGAACATCTTCCGGAGATCACTGACGGGGCGTTCAGAAGGTGCATTCAAGGGTCGCTCTTTTCCTGGAGGGTTGTATCCAACCGCGGACGAATCAACTGCCGGTGACCACGTCGAGGAGGGCGGATCCGGCCGTGCGACCAATACCGATGCCTGCTAGGCACGCCGCCGCGCCAGTTGCTACCCCGCCAATGGTCCCACCGACGGGACCTCCGCCGATGACGCCGCCGAGCGCGATCCCGTTAGTGATTTGGCCGCTGGCGCCCGCGAGCCCCACGCCCGCTGAACATGCCCCTGCGTCGCCGTAGAAGTCCTTCAGGCTGTATTGGCCGGTCGGGTCAGTGTTGTTGATGGGGTCTCCGCCTGCGTAGGCGTAACGGTTGGCGTTCTTCGGGTCGAGGGGGGCGTCGAGGGTGTCTTGTTGGGTCCAGGTGCCGGTGACGGGGCTGTAGTAGCGGGCGGCGTAGTGGACCCAGCCGGTGGTGCGGTCCTTCACTCCGGTGCCGGCGAAGGTGTAGGGGTTCTGGGTGATGGCGGATCCGCCGGGGTTGTTGGTGATGGTGGGCACGCCGTAGGGGTCGTAGTTGTAGCCGAAGGTGTTCTGGCCGTTGATGTTGATCGCGGCGATGGGTGCTCCGGGTGCGCCGTCGTAGATGTACATGTTCTGGTTGCCGGTGTCGGTGCGGAGCATGAGCGGGGTGCCGGTGACGGGGTCGGAGATCACGGCGGCGGTCTTGGTGGCGGTGTTGCCGGTGCGGGTGACCTGCTCGACGACGGGCACGCCGGTGGGTGCGGTGCGGCCGTAGGTGTAGGCGTAGTCGCCGTCGGGGGTGGTCTGCGAGATGAGCTCGGTGCTGTCGGTCCCGGCGTGGGTGTAGGTGTACGTGGTGCCGCCCTGGACGAGGGTCTTGGTCTGGTCGGCCGGGGTGTAGGCGATCGATGAGGATCCGGAGGAGGGGTCGTTGGTGAGGTTGCCGGCGCCGTCGTAGGTGTAGCCGGTGGTGGTGATCTGGTTGGCGGCGTTGAAGGTCAGGGTCTGGGTGGTGCCGTTGACGGTGCCGGAGGTGCGGTTGGACTTGGCGTCGTAGCCGTAGGCGAACGACCCCCCACCCGACCCGCCCGACCCGCCGGCGACGGCGGCGTTGGTGAGCCTGCCGGAGGTGTCGTAGGTGTAGGTGGTGGTCTGGCCGGTGAGGTTGTCCTTCTTCCACACCAGCTTGTCGCGGTCGTTGGCGGTGGAGGTGGTGCAGGCTGCGCCGGGGGTGCCGCCGGGGTTGGTGGTCGGTGCGGTGCCGGCGGCGTAGCAGTAGGAGATGTCGATGATGTTCGCGCTCGTGGGGCCGGTGTCGGCGGTGACGCGGGTGACGCGGCCGGAGCCGTCGTAGGTGGTCAGGGTGCGCCCGGCCCAGGTGGTCAGCGCGGCGTCGGCCTGGAGGTAGGCGCCGGTGCGTCGGCCCTGGTTGTCGACGGTGAAGCGCAGCTTCCCGGTGCCGGTGGTGGTGGGGTACTCCACCGCGGTGGGGACGCCGGCGGCGTCGTACTCGTACGCGACGGTGCCGCCGCCGGTGGAGGTGGAGGTGGCCAGGCGGGAGGCCTTGTCGTAGGTGTAGGTGACCGCTCCCCCACCGGCGGTGTTCTCCCGGCTGGTGAGGCGCCCGAGCTGGTCGTAGGCGTAGGTCGTGGTGCCGGAGGCGTCGGTGCGGCTGTTGTTGCGTCCCGCGCTGTCGTAGCCGTAGGACACGGTGAGGGTCCCGGCGCCGGCGTACGCGACGCCGGTGACCTGGTCGTTGAGGTTGTAGGTGTAGGTGGTGGTCACGCCGCGGCCGTTGGTCGCGGTCTTGAGCCTGCCGTACACGTCGTAGGTGTAGGCGCGGGCGCCGAGGCTGGACCCGGTGACCGGGGTCATCGAGGTGGGCTGCTTGAGCGTGTAGCCGTAGCTGGTGGCGTTGGTGCCGTTGCCCGGCGAGGTCGCGCTCGCCACGGTCCCGTCGGTGTTGTAGGTCACCTGGGCCTGCGCGGACGCGGCGTTGGTGGAGGTGAGCTGGTTCCCGGCACCGTTGTAGGTGTAGGTCGAGGTGTTCCCGGCGTCGTCGGTGCTGCCGGTGGGGTTGTACTGCGCCGGCCCGGAGGTGGTGGCGTAGGTCAGGGACTGCGAGGACCCGGTCGGTGAGGTCGTGCTGGTCAGCGACTCACCGCCGTTGGCGGTGTAGCCGTTGGTGGTCGTCGATGACCCCGCACCCGTGCCACGCGTGGAGGTCGCGGTGTCGAACATCGCGGTGTAGGTCTTCGAGCGCTGCCGCCCGGCCGCGTCGACCGCGGTGGTGACGCGCTGGGTGGTGTCGAGGGTGTAGGTGGTGTGCGGGACCACGCTCACGGCCTGGGCCTGGTTGGTGGTGGGGTCCGCGACCAGCGTCTGCGTGCTCGAGGGGTAGGCGAGGCGGGTGATCGAGTCACCGGGACCGCCGGTGGAGTTCTCGATCTGGGTGATCGAGGTGACCCGCCTGGAGGAGTCGTAGGTGAACGACGTGGTCACCGCACCCGGGGCGTCGATCTCCTTGAGCAGCCCGGTGCTGGTGTAGGTGAAGTCAGTGCTCCGGCCCCGTGCATCGGTGAACCGGGTCGCGTCTGAGGCGGGGCGGGCGAAGGACACGCTGCGCGGCGACGACGCGCCCTGGGTGATGGTCGTCGTGCCCGCCGTGGTGCCGCTGGTCGCGGTGGCCACACTCGCCGCCTTGGCCGACCCGCTCCCGGCGGGAGTGGTGATGGTGACGTTCTTGTACGTGGCACTCCCGGACTGGGTGATGGTGGTGACGTTGGAGTTGCGGTCGGTGATCGAGACCAGCGCGCCGGAGGTGTTGAACCGCAGCGCGTCCTGGGAGTTGTGCTCGGTGAGCGTCCACCCCGAGGCGTCCTTGACCAGGCTGGACTTGAACCCGCCCGGCGAGGTGTACGTCGTGGTCGACCCGGACACGAGGTCGAACACCCCGGTCAGGCCGCCGGAGGCGTAGTAGGTGACCGAGTTGTCGGCGTTCACGACTAGCCGGACGTCGGGGGTGTAGTCCAGACCCCACCCGCGCCCGAGCCGCGGCACGGGCGTGGCGGAGGCGGCCGCGGAGTTGTAGAACGCGCCGACCTGGACCTGACGGTTCACGTCCGGCAACGCCAGCCCCTTCACGGTGACCAGCAGGTTCCCCGACCCGACGTCGACCTGGGCCTGCACGGAGTCACCGGCGGTGAACGACAGCCGGGTCGCACCCGGCCGCTGTCCCGCCCCCGACAGCGCCCCGATCGACGGACCCGCTGAGGCCGGTGAAGCAACGATGCCCAACATGGCTGCGACCGTCGCGGTGGAGACCAGGGCAGCACACAACGAACGCTTGACGCGCATAACGCCTCCCCCGAAGCCAGCCCAGCAAGGCTCTCCCGTGAGAGCGGACCGGTGCCCCGACTCTCGACCCGCCCTGCTGCTCTGACAAGGGTGACCTGACGGTGGTCTAGCCGCGGGTTCACCCTCGGGGGTGCACCCTGACCTGCACCGTTGACATCGGCTGCGGCAACTCCTAGGTGCCCCGGCTTAGGGGTGGATCGCCTGCCTTGAACCCATCACGAAGCGTCAGGAGCAGATTCGGCGACCCCAGGCCCGCCAACTAGCCATGACCGGTTGGCAGCCCGTTTGTGGAAGCCCGAGCTGCGTAGCAGCAACGGTGATGAGCGTCCGGGCGAACCTTTCGGGAACGTCAATCGCATCTGGTTGGTGGCTATTAGGTCGCTCACTCTTGTCGTTCTTCGGCACCCTGACCTGCCGCCTTGGGGCCGGACGCAGCCGCGCCTCACCGGCTCAGTGTCCACAGCTCTCCACGTGGCCTGCAGGCCAAAGCTCGTGCGGCACCAGAGCGAACGATTAACCACTCCTGACTAGGCAGCGTGGCGCATAACAGGGCGGCACACCGAAATTTGGCGCCACTTCGACGGGGCCCGAGGACAGTCCTGACGGCGCATCCCTCGCCGGAGGCATTGTCCGTCAAACGAACTTCTTGATGCTTGACGGCCGCTTGCCGGACGTCAACTATGTGTCCACCAACTGAACCGAACGGGGTGTGTATGAGGATTCGTCTTGCTGCCGGAGCAGCAACCGTCGTCGTGGTGAGTGGACTACTGGCGACACTCTCTCAAACGGCTGTCGCAGGTACGGACACTCGGGCTGCCGACGAAACGCTGCCGGACATCAGCCGCGGGCTGTTCGGAATCGACGACCAACCTCTTGCCTACGTCGAAACCGACGGCCTCGCCGCGACGACCAGGGGTCGTATGAACGTGCGGGCCGCGGGGCGACAGGCAGCTAGGACAGTTGACGCAAACGTCGCCGAGGTGGCCAGCGCCCTCCAGAGCCAGTACCCGGGCGAATGGACCACCTTCGGTCACGCGCCGGCGGGACAGTCTTACGACTACGCTTCGTCTTTACCGACCAGCCCTCTGCTGCTGTCGTCGCACAGATCGACCAGCTCCCGGTGGAGGTCCGTGTGCGGTGGGGAGCCCCATTGAGCACCGAGGCGCTCCAGACGGCGCAGTTGGCTGTGCTATCCCAAGCGCGGGACCTGTTCCCGGGGCACACCCCCACTGTCGAGCTGGGACTCAGCCCCATGAACACCGTGCTCGGCGTCTTCATCGGTGGTGACGTACCTTCGCCAGCCCCCCTGACGGCGGCCGAAGTCTCTCAATCGCTGAAGGAGGTGGTGGATGCTGCGGTCGGCGACAACGATCTGTCCGTCGTTGCGAAGTACGACCCGAACGTGCAGCCGGCCATCGAGCATGTCGTCCTCTCGGGAGGAAGGAACATCACCGGCTGCACGGCTGGCTTCGGCGCCTACCGCCCCAGCACTGGTCGGTACGGAGTCATCTCGGCTTGGCACTGTCCGGAACCGTCCGAGTACTCCAACGGCACCTCCTCCCCGATCGGGTTTGGTGCCTACATCAACGGCGCAGCAGGGCAGGACATCAAGTTCTTCTCGATCCCCTCGCCACACACCGCCAACTCCAAGTTTCGCGTCAACAGCTCAGGCACTGACTTCACTGTGTCCTCGGTCGCGAACCCGGGATCTGCCACGAGCATCTCGATGTATGGCCGCAACGGGGGCCGAGGAAATGGATCCGTGACAATGACCAACGTCTGCTACACGGGAGTGAACGAGACCACCGGCGCCGTGCACGACTATTGCGGCGGCTTCAAGACGAATGTGGTCACCGTCGCCGGCGACAGCGGTGGCCCGTGCTTCGACGCTGGTGCCGCCCGGGGCGTCATCTCTGTGGGCAACTCGACGGCGACCTGGTGCGCCAACATCCAGGGCGCTCCCTCGAGCGTGAACATCCTGCAGAACTAGCAAACCCGGTAAATTCCGCCGATCCTACGTATGTGCCTGCGGACCAAGAGAGCATCAGGCGCTGTACCGGCTTGAGTCGGTACAGCGCCTGATGTGCCAGGGCTTCCAACAGACAGGGACGGGGCCGGCAAACTCACTCCGTAATCGTCAGCCGGGCACATGCCTTGTCGGGGGCATTGGCCGTGCACAACAGGTAGTCCCCAGGCGCGACGGATTCGGGAATCACCACTCCATCGGGTCCAGCGCCGGTGATCAATACCTGGGGCCACCCCCGGTCCTCACTGTCAGCAGCAGGCCACCATGTGGGGCTGTACTTATCGGGCTGTCCCCAATCAGAA
Source organism: Nocardioides palaemonis (assembly GCF_018275325.1). Classification (NCBI taxonomy): domain Bacteria; kingdom Bacillati; phylum Actinomycetota; class Actinomycetes; order Propionibacteriales; family Nocardioidaceae; genus Nocardioides; species Nocardioides palaemonis. The sequence continues at coordinate 45,700 of NZ_JAGVQR010000002.1, forward strand.
ACCAAAAAGTACGCTAGCTCCCAAGCACCGTTACTGCTGGCCGAGAGCGAGAATGCGACACCACGCTGATTGTCTGTCGGGAAACGCATCTCGAGAGTGTCGCCCGGACCCGCCGAACGGACGCTGAGTGTCATGGTTCCGAGCAAGTCAGACGACACCGGCGTCGACGTCTTGGACTCAGCGGTACCTACCCATTGGGCGACGGGCGAGATTGCCGCTGCTACAGCCAGGACAGCAGCCGCCGAACCCAGTGTGATGTAGCGGCGTCGAACGATCCGCATGCGCCTCCCCGCTGAGACCGCCGCGCCGGGGTCCATCGCGAATGGCGGCTCGGATGAGCGAACGCGGTCGACGATGACGTTGGCCAGATCGTGATCGTTCATGTGATGTCCTCGGTCGGTGCGACGAGCAGGTGTGCTCGCAAAGTGGTGGTGGCGCGGGCGGTATGACTTTTCACCGTGCCCTCTGCGATGCCGAGCAGGCGGGCGGTTTCGGCAACGGATACATCCTCGACGAACCGCAGGGCCAACACGGCTCGCTGCTGCGCTGGGAGCATCGCGAGAACGCCATCGATGTCGAAACTCGACTCGTCGCTCTGCCCCGCAGGTTCGGGAAGCCGTTCTACGGGCGTCTCGGGCCGGTGGCGTCTCAGGTGACTCAGACTCTCGTTGACGACAGCTCGTCGGGCGTATGCGCGGCGGGCCTCAGGAGCCACCCGGGACCAATGCGCGTAGACCTTTGCCATGACTTGTTGGGTGAGATCTTCGGCGGTCTGCCAGTCGTGGACGATGAGGTATGCACTCCGTCGCAGGGTCGGACCGGTCGTCGCGAAGAAGTCGCGAAAGTCCGACTCGTCGTCAATCATCTGCTGCCCAAGCCTTCCTCACTGTGTGAAGTCCTGACGTTACGACGCCCGACCACCTCGCGCGGGTTCGCACGCCAGAGAAAAATCCTTCAAGCCCACCGCAAGTCAGTCGCAATTGGCCGCCGAACTGAGACGGCAGCTTCGAGTTCGCGTCGCCTCGCGGGCCGGGCCCGGGAGGCAGCGCAAGCATGGTGGGATTGGCGTGGGCCTAGGCGTGCGTCGGCGCCGAACTGCTCGCGCTGACTGCGTGCCAGCCCGCCCGCAGCTAGGGCGTGTCTCCCAAGTCCGGGCTGGTAGGGCTGTTTTGATGCGGTCATGTCTCGCGAACGGGTCCTGACCGACGCTCAGTGGGAGCGGATCGCGCCGTTCATGCCGTCGACGGACGGCGTGAAGTCCCGGCCCTTCCGCGACCACCGCCAGGTCGTCGAGGGCGTGATCTACCGCTTCCGCACCGGCATCGCATGGCGCGATCTCCCGTCATCCTTCGGGCCATGGCAAACGGTGTGGAAGCGCCACCACCGCTTCTCCACCGACGGCACATGGGACAAGATCCACGCCCGCCTCCTCGCCGAGGCAGACGCCGCAGGCGACATCGACTGGATGGTCAGCGTGGACTCCACCATCAACCGCGCCCACCAGCACGCCACCACCCTGCGCCGCGTCGAGGAGCCCGCCGGCCGCCGCGCCAAGCACGACACAGGGGGCTGATTCGAACTACAAGAATCCGCGGGAAGAACCACCCGATCACGCCCTGGGCCGTTCTCGCGGAGGCTTGTCGACGAAGATCCATCAACTCGTCGACGGCCGCGGACGACCACTCGTGGTCAACCTGACGCCCGGCCAAGCCGGCGACTCGCCAATGCTGAAACCGATGCTGGCACAGCTCGCGATCAAGCGCCTCGGACCAGGCCGTCCCCGGACCCGCCCCGATGCACTGCTGGGCGACAAGGCGTACTCCTCCCGCGCGATCCGGACCGAGCTCCGCACCCGCGGGATCAAAGCCGTGATCCCGCAGCCCTCCGATCAGATCCGGCACCGCAAGAACCGCGGATCCGCGGGCGGCAGGCCTCCAGGCTTCGACGCCAAGACCTACAAGGGACGCAACGTCATCGAACGGTCCTTCAACGACCACAAGCAATGGCGCGGGATCGCCACCCGCTACGACAAGCTCGCAACCGTCTACCGAGGAGCGGTCGTCCTACGAGCCATCACCATCTGGCTCGCGACTTAAGAGACACGCCCTAAACGCTGCCGTTATGAACTGGTCCCGCATCGCTTCGTGCGACGCGCACTGGCGTACCTCGGGTGTATGACTGCTCCCACTTCAGCTCGTGCTACCCATCCCGACTTCCAGGCCGTCGGGGGTTCTGACCAGCTGGGCTCGATCGTCGGAGCGCTACTTACCTATGGCCTCATCTGCGGCGTGCTGGTGACTGTGATCTCCGCGGCAACCTGGGCGGTCGCATCGAGTGCAGGTCACTGGCAGACAGCCCAGAAGGCAAAAGCGGGACTCGCTGTCGCGATTGTTGGGGCCACCCTGACGGGAAGCGCGCTCGGGTTGACGAACTGGCTGCTGGACGTGGGCGCCCACCTTTAGGACGACCGTGTCCCGACGTCCTTGGAGCAGCCTCATGCACCTCCCCGCCTCGGCCTTGCCGCTGGACATCTCGATCAGCCCGAACTCCAACGGCCTTCCCGGCATCGAGGAGCTGCGCAAGATCGTGGGCGCGTCGATGACGGTCGGCTTGATCCTCGCCGTCCTCGCTCTCATCGTCGCCGCGATCGTGTGGGCGCTCGGGTCGAACTCGTCGAACCCGCATCTGGCCGGCCGCGGCAAGCTGGGCGTGCTTGTCGCGCTCGGCGCTGCCATCGCCTGCGGGGCGTCGGTGACGCTCGTGAACTTCTTCTGGAATGTCGGCCAGAGGGTCTGAGGGGCTAGCGATGGGAGTGTGCGACGTCCCCGTCATCCGCAACGTGTGCAACGTCGCCGGCGACGCGGCCGGCACCATCGTCACCGCCCCGTTCGACTGGCTCGCCGAGAGCATCGGCAACGCAGCGGAGTGGATGTTCACCTCAGTGTGGGCCGTCATCGACTCCACCACGTACGTGGACGTGTCCAGCGGCGAGTACGCGGACGTCTACAACATCATGTTCGGCATCGCGATCTTCATGATGCTCGCGTTCTTCCTCCTTCAGGTGATGGGCGGCATGGTTCGCCGCGAGCCGGCCGCGCTCTCGCGTGCCGTCGTGGGCTTGGCGAAGTCGGTTCTCGGGTCTTTCGTGGTGCTCACCCTGCTCGCCACAGCCCTGCAGGTCACGGACCTCCTCTGCGTCGGGATCGTTCGCGCTGCAGGCACGAACATGGACGAGATGGGCGGAAGGATCGCAGTCCTCGCGAGCGGGCTCGCCGCCATCCAGGTCGCGGCGCCAGGAGCAGGATCGATCCTCACGATCTTCCTCGCCAGCCTTGCCATCATGGGCGCCCTCATCGTGTGGTTCAGCCTGCTGATCCGCAAGGCCCTACTGCTCATCGCGATCGTGTTCGCACCGATCGCCCTTGCGGGCGCGAGCTGGGACCACACCCGCTCCTGGGTCTCGCGGTGGGCGTCCTTCGTGATCGCGATGATCCTGTCCAAGGTCGTGCTCGTGGTGATCTTCCTGCTCGCGACCGCGGAGGTCTCTGCGCCGATTGAGGCCGACTTGGAGTCGGTGAGCCAGCCCATCGCGGGCGTGGTGCTGATGCTGCTCGCGGGCTTCGCGCCCTACATCACCTATAAGGCGATCGCGTTCATGGGCTTCGACATGTACCACGCGATGTCGGCCGAGCAGGAGGCCAAGTCGGCGCTGAGCCGCCCGGCACGCGTGCCGGCCATGCCGTCGCTCGGGCGTGCGGGTGCCGGCCCGGCGTCGATCCTCACCGGCGGTGGCGGTAGTGGTGGCGGTACTGGTGGCGGGGGTGCGCAGGGCGGTCTGGGAGGTCAGAGCGTCGCTCCCTCGGCGGTTGGCGGCCCCGGCGGATCGTCTGGTGGATCGCCTAGTGCGGCTGCGGTCGGGTCGGTGGGTGGGGTGGCCGGGAGCGGCTCGGCCGAAGCTGCTGGCGCCGGGACCGGAGGTGGCGCAGCCGGCGGTGGCGCGGCCGGCGGTACCGCCGTGCTGGCGAAGGAGACGGCCACCGCCGGTCCGCGTCTCGGTGGGTACGTCGCAGCGGCCGCGGCACGAGCGGCCTCGGCCGGTGAAGGGTCGTCGCCATCGGCACCGCCGCACGTCGCGGACACGACCCTGGCGGACGATCCGGACGGACGGTCCCGCAAGTGAGCGTCCCCGTTCCTCGCGCGTCCGAGTCGGCGCTGACTCCGGTCAAGTTCTCACGCTTGGCGCGGCGCGGAGTCCTGTTGGGGCTCTCCGCGATGCAGCTGGCACTGGTCGGGACTGCGGCGGGGTGCCTGCTGGTGGGGTTGTATCTCGGAGCGGTCGTTCTCGCGGTGCCACCGATCGTGGTCTGCTTGGTGGGCGCGTTCGTCCCGGTCGGGGGCCGGGCGCTTGTGGAGTGGGCGCCGATCGGTGTGGTGTGGGTGTGGCGCTCGGCCGGCGACCAGCTGGTCTATCGCTGCCGGATCCTGAAGCCGCGCCCGGCCGGCACTCTGGCGCTGCCGGGCGACGCAGCCCGGCTGCGTCAGTGGGTCGACCCCGAGACCGGGGCGGTCATGGTCCACGACCCGCACGCCGCGACCCTCACCGCGATCGTGGCCGTCACCCACCCGGCGTTCGTGCTACTCGACCCCGCCGAGCAGGAACGTCGAGTCGTCACCTGGGGACGCGTGCTGGCGACCGCGTGCCGCTCGGGGAGGCTCGCGTCCCTGCAGGTGATGGAGAGGACCCTCCCCGACTCCGGGAAGGGTCTGGCGGACTGGTGGGACCGCAACGGCGACCGCACCGGCGACCGCGGTAGCTCTTGGGCCTCACACACATACGCCGACCTGGTCGACCGCGCCGGCCCAGCCGGGGAGCGGCACGCCAGCACCATCTCGATCTCCGTTGACCTCAAGTCGTCCGCAA